>JBGPUH010000085.1:0-8724 GCA_041491025.1 Methylomirabilis sp. (SeqCode) | reverse complement strand
GCGATCTCGAACAGGTCACGGTTATCCAGATCCTGGACCCGTTTCAGCGGGATGCCGAAACCGGACGGCAGGACGATGGGCAAACCGGGATAGCGGCCGTCGATCTCCGCGAGGTCGTTGAGAACCTGGTCTGATGAAGTGCAGTGGCGTAGGGCTGGGGGGCCGCCCTCGACCAGCAGGGCGGTTTTCCAGGAGCCGGTGCCGTAATCAACTCCCAGGGAGGCCATGTTCGAGATACCCCCACCTGAGCTCCTCTTCCTGGATGTATTTCTTGCCGAGCAGCATCGCCAGCCTGGCCTTCATCAATTCACGACCCAGGTAGAAGGCGTGGCCGATCGGTTCCGGGCCCAGATAGGCCTTGATCTGGTCGAAGATCCGATGGATATCCGTTTCCTTGAGGAAGAGATCGTTATTGAAGACGTAGATGGCGGTAAGATCAGCGAAGATACGGAAGTTGCGGTCTGGGACCATCCGTTGCATCTCCCGAAGCTCCGATTCGGGTGGACAATCGACCCTCCGGTCTTTAATGGTGAGCAGTCCATCATCGATATCCTTTGGCAGCACGCCTCGCTGCCGGGCGTAGTACATCAGCCGGCGGGCCAGGTCCAATTCGCGCACCGACCCTCTTGCCCATGAGGCCACCTCGGTGGTGAGGACATATCGGATTCCCAGTTCCGACATGACCCCCGCCAGGAGGGCATTGATCCCCGTGCTGTCGGCATCGGTCAGCTCGGTCACATTCCCCACGCCCATCAGGATCTCAGCTTGGGGGTAGCGTTGCCTCGCTTCGCCATAACGTGAGAGCGATTCGGCAAAGCCGAAGGTGATCGGCGACAGGATCGGATCGATCAGATATCGCCGGACACCCAGCCGCTCCACTGCCTGGATGTTGGCCGCAAGGGAGTCCAGCCCTTTCCCGAAGTCGGGAATGATGACTGGGGTGCACGAGAGGTCCGGAGCCAGATGGAGGTTCTGAGAATTCAAACTCAGCAGGTACTCTGCCCCGGCCTTGTCTCCGGCAAGAATCTCCTGTGTATCGAAGGTATCGAGGCTGACACGGAACCCTTCGGCCCTGAGCGTGGAGACGATCTCACCGACGTTCGGGGCAGGACGCTCGGGCGTGCAGCCAACGTCGATCACATCCGCCCCGCAGGCAACGTAGTACCGGGCCTTCCTGAGGATCTCGTCAATCGGCATGGTGGGGGCATCATTGATCTCGGCCAGGATGGTCAGGTCATGGCCGCCATACCCCTCTCGCTTCTTTTCAACGCCGAAGTAGTACGGCAGGTCACGCAGGTCCTTCGGGCCCTTCTCGACCTTGACCCCTAGAGCTCGCTCCAGCGTTTCGGGTTCAACACGACAGAGCCCTGGGATCATCAGCAGGTCACAATCGGGGGCGGAAAGAGAACGCTGGATAAAGGGGGTGGTCATCAGGGCCGCCACGGTGATCTTGAGGCTAGCCACCTCGTAGTCGAACTCGGCCTCCATCCCTTCGAGGGTCTCTTTGAGAGCCCGTTCTGCCAGCTTGCCGGTGATGAAGAGGATCTTCATGTGCCTCCCGCATCGAATTCTCAGACCCAGAGGCCGCCGTGGACGTGGAGGACTGCTCCTGACACGTAGCCTGCGCGGTCCGATGCCAGGAAGCTGACCGCTTCTGCGACATCGTCCGGGCTGCCAAGCCGGCCAAGCGGGATCATCCTGGCCCAGGCCTCCTTGTGTTCGTCACGATAGTGGCGATATGCCTCGGTCTCGATGAAACCGGGATTGACGGCGTTGACCCTGATGTTGAATGGCGCCTCGGACCTGGCCAGCGACTTGGTAAGCGTAATCACGCCGGACTTGGCGATGTAATAGGCCGGCGCTTCAAAAACCCCGATGGGTGAGTATTCGACATTGAGCGCGCCGACATTGATGATGGTTCCGCTCCGACGGTCTCGCATGACCCGCAGCGCCGCCCTGATGCAATAAAAAACGCTGCTCAGGTTACTATCGAGGATTCGGCGCCAGTCGTCGTCCGTGGTCTCGAACAGCGGCCGCGTCAGAAAAGGGCCGACGTTGTTGACCAGGACGTCAAGTCGGCTGAAGCGGCCGACCGCCGCCTCGATGAGACGGGATGCCTCAGTCGACGAGGAGACGTCGGCCTTGATGGCCACCGCCTTCCCGGGCAGGCCGTCGAATTCCCGGAGTGCCGATCGCGCCGCCTCGTCGTCAGACCTGTAGTTCAGCACGATGTCACACCCATCTTGTGCGAGGCGCCGGGCGATCGCCTTGCCGATCCCCTTGGTGCTCCCGGTGATCACGGCCACTCTCTGCCCTTCCACTCGGCGGATCTCCATCCGTGCGCTCTCGCTGACTTGGGACTGTGCCGGCATCTCCACACTTGCTTCTTCTCCCTTTTGCCCCTTTCCTTTTCCCCTCTCCCCGTTGGGGAGAGGGTGGGGGTGAGGGGAAAAGCGAGAGCCCCGCTGGGACTGGGGTGCCGACGGAATGTCAGGAAACTCGGGGTTTTGACAAAAGGACAAACACCAATCGCAGCCGTATCTTATGCGCTGACCATCAAAACTTCAAGACGAATCCGCCGTCCTCCCTATCAGATATCGTCGCGGTGTTACAGCGTCAGCCGTAGGGGCGCCGCTTGCGGCGCCCCTGAAGAGCAGGGTAAGCCCTGCCCCTACGCCACCCAGCCAATTAGAGATTGTTGGTGATGACAGTGGTGTTGTGGCGACGAGAATTGCTTGACTTCTTTATGCCTGGATGTAGAATGAGCCCGACAAATGGCCGGTCCTGTTCGGTGGATCTCTGAGTCGAAAGTCCCGGTCTACGCTTGTTTTGTCAGGTGATGGCCATTCCCAAGGTTGGGCGGTTAGCTCAGTCGGGAGAGCGCCGTCTTCACACGGCGGAGGTCGCTGGTTCGATCCCAGTACCGCCCACCACGATTCCCCCTTGTCACGAGGCAAGGGGGTTTCTATTTATGCGAGGCCTCTATGAGTCGGTGTGATCCGCGCGCACGACCGGCTTGTGCAGGCCTTTCGGCTTGACATCGTCTGACCGGTCAAGTAGGCTCCATCACAATCGTATCCGGAGCTCGGCGTGACGAGCCGCGAGACAAGGCGGTGGACGCTTACGACTACGCATTGAAGACCCAGGGAAGCCAAATCGGGAGCAAGTGATTTATGGGAATCACACGATCAGATCCCATGACGGAGAGGGTGCGGCAGATCGGCGAACGTGTGCTGGCTGGCGGAGCCGTCGGATTCCAAGAGGGGGTTGAACTATTCGAGCGGTCTGATTACGATGTTCACGAGCTATTCCATGTCGCCAATCGTCTTCGCCTCAACCAGTTCGGTAATCGGATTCATCTCTGCAGCATTGTAAACGCCAAGAGCGGCAATTGCCCGGAAGACTGCGGCTTCTGCAGCCAGTCCGCGCGCCACGCTACCGCCGTCCAAAAGTACGGCCTGATTTCAACGGAGGAGATGGTGAAGGCGGCCAGGAAAGCCAGCGAGCAGGGTGCTTCCGCCATAGGAGTGGTGACAGCGGTCAGGGGCTACTCCGCCGCCTCGAAGGATTTTCAAAAGCTCGTCGATGGGATCAAGGCGATCGTACAGGATGGGCGGGTGGAAGGGCATGCCTCCCTCGGGATCATGGGCGAAGAGGAGTTCCGCCAGCTCAAGATGGCTGGCCTCACCGAGTTCAACCACAACCTGGAGACCGGCCGCTCCCACTTCCCGAAGATCTGCACCACCCACACCTATGACGAGCGGGTCAGCACCATCAAGGCGGCCAAGGCCGCCGGGATTCGGGTCTGCAGTGGCGGGATTATCGGGATGGGGGAGGAGCCGGCGCATCGCGCCGAGCTTGCATTTGCGCTCAAAGAGCTCGACGTTGACGAGGTCCCCCTGAACTTCTTGGTTTCTGTTGACGGGACCCGCCTGGAGACGGCAGCCCCCTTGCCGCCGCTCGAGATGCTGAAGGCAATTTCGCTCTTCCGCTGGATCCTTCCAACGAAGAACATCTTCATCTGCGCCGGCCGCCAGCATCTGGGGGAGTTGCAGTCGATGATCTTCTTTGCCGGCGCGAGCGGCGTCATGGTCGGCGACTTCCTCACGACGAAGAACCGTGGCGTGAGCGACGACCTGAAGATGCTCCGCGATCTGGGCCTCGACTTCGATGGTTCTCTCGCCGCCCCTTCGACCGGGCTCAGGGCAACTTCGGAGCGTCACGCCGCCACCGCTTCGACGGCGCTCAGCACAGGCACCGCCCACTAACCCTCGCAATGGCCTCCCGCAGCCATCGGCTCCGGCAGGACGACAAACGATACGTCTGGCACCCGTTCACCCAGATGCAGGACTGGCTGCGGGAGCGCCACCCGATCATCGAGCGGGGCGAGGGGAGCACCCTGATCGATGTTGACGGGCGGCGCTACCTTGACGGGATCTCGTCCCTCTGGGTCACCGTCCATGGCCACCGGAAACCTGCGATCGATCGGGCGATCCGCGCCCAACTCAGCAAGGTCGCCCATACCACCTTCCTCGGCCTTTCCCATCCCACGGCGATCGAGCTGGCGAAGGCACTCATCCGGATTGCCCCGGCCGGCCTCGCCAAGGTCTTTTACTCGGATAATGGCGCGACGGCCGTGGAGATCGCCCTCAAGATGGCGTTCCAGTATTGGCAGCAGCGGGGCGGGTCGTTTCGCCGCAAGACCCGGTTCATCGCCCTCGAAGAGGCCTATCACGGCGACACGCTGGGCGCGGTGAGCGTGGGCGGGATCGGTCTCTTTCACCAGCTTTACCGGCCCCTGCTTTTCCCGGTCTTGAGGATCCCGTCACCGTACCGGGCGTCTTGGAACCGCTCCCGCCGACCCGATCCGCTGGAACGCTTGGAGTCCCTCCTCAGGCGACAGCACGACCAGGTGGCGGGCCTTGTCATGGAGCCGCTGATACAAGCCGCCGCCGGGATGCTTCCCTCGCCACCAGGATTCTTGAAGGCCGTCCGGTCCCTCTGCTCACAGTTCAACGTGCTCCTGATCCTGGACGAGGTCGCGACCGGTTTCGGTCGGACGGGGACCATGTTTGCGTGCGAGCAGGAAGGGGTGACGCCGGATCTTTTCTGCCTGGCCAAGGGGATCACCGGTGGCTACCTGCCCCTTGCTGTGACCCTGACGACGCAAGAGATCTTCGACGGGTTCCGTGCCTCCTATAGCGAGAAGAAGACCTTCTTCCATGGTCACACCTACACCGCCAACCCACTGGCCTGCGCCGCCGCCCTGGCCAACCTGCACTGTTTTCAGCGCGAGCAGACGCTGAAGCTGCTCCAGCCCAAGATCGCGCTACTCCGTCGTGAGCTAGAATCACTCCGGTTGCTGTCGCATGTGGGTGACATCAGACAGGTCGGGTTCATGGTTGGCATCGAGCTGATGCAGGACCGTGAGCGGGGAGAGCCGTACCCATTCGAGGCGAAGATCGGCATTCGGACAATCCTGGAGGCGCGGCGGCGAGGGCTGATCATCCGGCCGCTGGGCAACGTCATTGTCTTAATGCCGCCACTCTCGATCGCCAGCAGGGATCTCTCCCGGATGGTCCGGATCGTAGCAGACTCGATCGCGGCGGCCACGGGGGGATGAGGGCCCTCCGATCGACTGGCCCCTCGACCAGGCTCGGGGCAGACTCTTCGACCGGGCTCAGGGCAGGCTCGCTTCGACAGGGCTCAGCGCAGGCTTCGACCGGGCTCAGGACAGGTGTGTTTGTGACTGGGACTGACACCGGTGTTGGGAAGACGTTGATCACCGCCGGACTTGCTGCGGCGCTGCGGGCTCGCGGGATCGACGTCGGGGTGATGAAGCCGATCGAGACCGGCTGCTCCGCTCGGCGCGGTCGGCTGCTGCCGCTTGATGCCTTGATGCTTCGCGAGGCTTCAGGAGCCTGCGACAACCTCGATCTGATCAACCCGTACCGGTTCCGAGAGGCGCTGGCGCCGATGGTGGCGGCCGAGCGGTCAGGGCGGCGCATCAAGCTTGAAGTGCTGGCAAAGAGCTTTGATCGTCTGGCTTGTCGGCATTCTGCGATCCTGGTCGAGGGAGCGGGTGGTTTGCTGGTTCCCATCACGGAGGAGGCATCCTTCCTCGATCTCTCGGCCCGCTTGCGACTTCCTTTACTCGTGGTCATAGGCTCAAGGCTCGGCGCATTGAACCACGCCATGCTTACCGTGGAGGCCGCTCTTCATGCCCGCGTCCCAGTGGTCGGGGCGATTCTGAACCATCCATGTGCCGACCGATCGCCTGTCCATAGGACGAATCTGTCGGCCCTCTCCCGGCTCCTACCGGTCCCTGTCTTGGGCGAGATTCCCCACCTGTCCGATGTCTCGTCTCAGCCTCGCTGGCGCCATCCCCGTCTCCATCGAATCCTCACACAATGGCTTCCACGCCTTCTCCCTGACATCATTGAGAGGAGCGGGGCGTGCTGACGGGCCACAGACCCGCGGCTTTCACACTGCTCCTCCTTATGCTATTGACCTCATGTGCCGCTCCTCAGCTTCGGCCTCGGCTATGGGAGGACCCGTCGGGCGAGGTCGGCCTGGCCTCTTGGTACGGTGTGCCATACCACGGTCGCCGCACCAGCAGCGGTGAGGTGTACGACATGTACCAACTCACGGCCGCGCACCGTGAAATACCCCTCGGGAGCTGGGTTGAGGTGACAAATCTCACGAATGCCCGGTCCCTCACGGTCAGGATTAACGATCGAGGGCCCTTCGTGGAGGGGAGGATCATTGACCTGTCGTATGCCGCGGCCTCCCTCCTCGGGGTGACGGGACCTGGGGTGGTCCCAGTCAGGGTCAGGCTCTCCCAGGGACCACAGGGCGGCCCGGGCCCGCTACGCTATTCGGTCCAGGTGGCCTCGTTTACCTCAGAGTCGAGCGCCCAGGTGCTCAAGGCAGAGCTGGAGCGGAAGGTCCCAGGGGTTCACATCGTGAAGGCCCTGGTCAGCGGCGACCATTACTACCGGGTCCGCGTCGGGAACTTTGCCTCCCAGACGGAGGCTAAGGCCACAGCGGAGCGGCTCGCCGGCCTCGGGTATAGGGTCCTCATCATGGAGTCTGAAAGCCGCCCATGAGACGTCCTCCTCCAAAAAAGGAAGCCCTCCTGCCGAAGAAATAGCGGCATTCTCTGCGATCTCTCGAAGCGAACTATGCGTGCTTATGCCTGCCAATGATGGGAACACAAAACTTCATCTGATTGAGCACGAAACGTTAGCATTTACCTCTTGGCACGACAATTGCTTCACGTTTAATAGCAATGATCAAGATCATGGGTAAAGCGACCGATTGAGGTGGAGTCCACAGTTATCGTCCTAGCTTCCTGCAAGGAGGACCGGTTGTGCCGAGGCTCGCAAAGTTGGTGAACAGTCCATCTTCCTCACTGATGATGACGCTTGAAGAAGTCGCCAGGTACCTCCGACTTCATCGAACCACTGTCTACCGATTGGCTAGGGAGGGTGTCATTCCAGGGTTTAAGATCGGCAGCCAGTGGAGGTTTAACAAGGCACGGGTCGATCAGTGGATGGCAAGGCAAGAGGCGGGCTTCGAAGGACCAGAGCGAACCTATCTGGGTTCTCCCAGGCGGGGCCCTGCTCTTGTTTCGACGAAGGAGGGCGAGAGAAGATGAACCCAGAGGAATCTGATCGCCAGCTAGCACGGGTCTAGGGTCCCCACAAGCAAAGTCTGGTTTGAGAATAATTTTTGCCTTACGAGTCTAAGAGTCCATCCATGGCACGCCTTCCCCCCTTCACCCTTCGCGCCCGCTTACTCCTGCTCGTCCTCCTCGCAGTCGTCCCGGCATTGGGGCTGGTGGTCTACACGGGGATGGAGCAGCGCCAGACGGCCGCCGCTCACGCGCCACAAGAAGCCCTGCGGGGTTCGAATCGTCCGCCGGTGGGGGGGTTCTCGGAATCTGAGCTCGTACATAACACATTCTTTCTTATCGCCTAAGATGGGCAAAAAGCAGAGTCGCATGAAAAGCAGAAGTAACATCGCCGAGCTGGAGCAAGCGAAGGAGATGATCGAGGTTCGCGCGCGCCAGCAGGCTGCGGTTTCCGAGCTCGGCCAACGTGCACTGGCGGTCACGGACCTTTCTACACTGATGAACGAAGCTGTCGTCCTCCTCGCGGAGACCCTTGAAGTCGAGTACTGCAAGGTGTTGGAACTCCTTCCGGACGGCACCGCGTTGCTGTTGCGAGCGGGTGTGGGCTGGAAAGCAGGATCCGTGGGACACGCGACGGTGAGCGTAGGCGCCGACTCGCAGGCGGGCTATACACTGCTCTCCAGGGGACCGGTGATTGTCGAAGACCTCCGCACAGAGACGCGGTTCAGTGGCCCCCCCCTGCTGCACGATCACAGCGTAATCAGCGGGATGAGCGTGGTCATCCATGGCCGGGAGTCGTCTTTTGGTGTGTTAGGCGCGCACACCACCAGGAGACGGACGTTTACCCAAGATGACATTCACTTCCTGCAGGCCGTTGGCAATGTGCTGGCTGCGGCAATTACGCGGACCCGGGCGGAGGAGGTGCTACGCGCGTCGGAAGCGCGCTACCAGAGCCTGTTTAACGGGATCCCTGTGGGGCTCTACCGCACCACGCCAGGGGGACAGTTCCTGGATGCGAATCAGGCCCTGGTGGAGCTACTGGGCTACCCGGACCGGGAGGCGCTGTTGGCCATCAACGCGGTGGCGGT
>JBGPUH010000084.1:0-8747 GCA_041491025.1 Methylomirabilis sp. (SeqCode) | reverse complement strand
TCCGTAAGCAGGGGGCCGAGGCTTTCGGTGGTCCGCTCTGGGATGCCGCGTTCGATGTCGAAGGTGAAACCAGCCACTGAAGAGTTGAACGAGGGAACGCCTATGGCGGAGGTCAACTGGTTGTTGAGCTGGTCAAGTCCCTGGAGAGAAGAGGCCTGGAAACGAGATTCCTGGGTAAAAAAGGGCAGAGGGGTCGGTTCGAGCAGCATCCCTTGACTGCCGTAGAGGTCCCTGATGGTGTTCTTGAGATCTCCAGCGTCGGCGGGACTGGCAAACCATCCACCCCACAGGATCAGCAGAATAGCGGCAACGGCTCGGAGGCGCACGGTCATCGACACTCCCCGGATACGCGCATTGGTGATCGCCCCCCCGCCTCTTTCTCCCGTAGGGCAGAGCAGATGGACAAGCTTGGCGAGGCACCTACTACAAATCGAGCAAGCGATATCATACCAGAGAAGGCAGAGTCAAGTCATTTCCCCGACGTTTTCCGGCACCCACATTGCCCAACCGAGATGCTTTTGCCGCTATCCGGATAGCGTGTGCAAGGCGAATCTGCTCAATTTGACGGGCCAATTTCTCTTTACAATCTGCGAGCCATTGTGCTATTTTTGCTACACGTATAAGGGGGTGAGGACATGTCGGGGCATTCGAAGTGGGCGGGCATCAAACATAAAAAGGCCAAGGTAGACGCCCAGCGAGGGCGTATCTTTACAAAGGTGATCAGAGAGATCACCATCGCGGCCAGGGTGGGCGGCGGCGACCCGGTTGGAAATCCTCGCCTTCGGTTGGCCATCGAAAAGGCCAAGGGGGTAAATATGCCCCAGGACAACATCCAGCGCGCGATCCAGAAGGGGACGGGTGAGCTCCCTGGGGTCTCCTACGAGGAGTATCTGTACGAGGGGTATGGGCCGGGCGGGGTCGCTGTGTTGCTGGAGGTGCTGACCGACAACAAGAACCGCACGGCTCCGGAGATCCGGAAGGCCTTCGCCAAGCACGGAGGGAACCTGGGCGAAGCAGGCTGCGTCGCCTGGATGTTTGAAAAGAAGGGATTGATTCAGGTAGAAGTGGCCAGGACTGATGAAGATCGTTTGCTTGGTGTCGCGCTGGAGGCGGGCGCCCAGGATGTCCGCCGATCGGACAGCCTCTTCGAGGTCATCACCGCGCCCAAAGATCTCGAGCGGGTAAAGGAATCCCTGACGAAGGAGAACATCGAGATCGCTCTGGGCGAGGTGACCATGCTTCCGCAGACCTCGGTCAAGCTGGAGGGGAAGCAGGCTCGACAGATGCTACAGTTGATGGAGGAGCTCGAGGACCACGACGACGTCCAGAATGCTTACGCCAACTTCGACATCCCCGAAGAGATCATGGCGGCGATGACCGGCTAGGTTGGTCGCCGGATGATGCCGATGGGAGTCATGTGCTGGTCTTAGGGGTCGATCCGGGGGCCAGCGCCACCGGCTACGGGATGGTGGCTCGCAGTGGCGATTCATTGCGAGCCATCGAATACGGGAGCATCACCACCTCATCGCGTGAACCATTCCCTTCTCGCCTGCAACAGATCTTCTCCCGTCTGGCCGAGCTGATCCGACGCCATCAACCTGACTGGGCCGCCATCGAAACCCTCATCTTCGCGAAAAACGCGCAAAGTGCGTTCAAGCTGGGCCAGGTGAGAGGGGTCGCCCTCCTCGCCGCCGCCGAGGGCGGGCTCGCCATTGCAGAGTACAGTCCACTGCAGGTCAAAAGCGCCGTAACAGGGTATGGCGCTGCGGGGAAAGGTCAGGTTCAGCGGATGGTCCAGTCGCTTCTCGGCCTCCAGGAGCCGCCGCGCTCGCTCGACGCCGCCGACGCCCTGGCCATTGCCATCTGCCACCATCATTCGGCCGGTCTCCGACACCTATCGAGAGGCAGGCAACGGTGATCGCTCAGCTTCGCGGGCGGTTGGTATCCAAGGATCCCGGGCGGGTTGTGATCGATGTGAACGGCGTTGGCTATCAGGTGTTCATTCCCCTCTCGACCTACTATCACCTCCCGGCACTCCAGCAGGAAGTCTTCCTTCGCGTGTATACCCATGTTCGGGAGGACGCGATCCACCTCTACGGGTTTCACACCCCTGAGGAAAGGACAACCTTCGAGCTGCTGACGGGGGTCTCCGGGATCGGACCTCGCCTTGCATCGAACATCCTCTCAGGAATCTCCGTGGAAGAGTTCATCCCGGCCATATTGGAGGGCGACCTTGCAAGACTGAAAGCGATTCCCGGGGTGGGCAAGAAGACAGCGGAGAGGCTTATCCTGGAGTTGAAGGACAAGGTCCTGGAGATTCCTCGTACGACGCCCGTGGTGGTCGGGCGGCGGCCAAGCTCTGAGCAAGACCAGACGATTGAAGATGTCGTCTCCGCCTTGCTGAATCTTGGCTGCAGCCGGAAGGAGGCCTCAAGGGCGGCCGAGGCGGCGCGAGATACCTTGGGCAGCGAAGCGGACTTCGAGAAGCTGGTCAAGCAGGCGCTGAAGAACCTCTCCGAGGGGACGGGGACGAGGGCATGACGGTGGCGGGGAAGCGTGGGGAGAGCGGGCCGGAGCGTGTGACTGCACGGCACCTTCAGGACGAGGATCAGCAGCTCGAGCAGAGCCTGCGCCCGAGGGCCTGGGATGACTACGTCGGCCAGGAGAAGGTCAAAGCGAACCTCCGGGTTTTTATCCAGGGGGCAAAGGCACGGAATGAGGCCCTGGACCATCTGCTGTTCTACGGCCCCCCAGGTCTCGGCAAAACTACTCTCGCCTTTATCATCGCCTCGGAGATGGGGGTAAGTATACGGCCCACCTCCGGGCCGGTTATCGAAAAACAAAAAGATGTAGCCGCGATTCTTTCCAATCTTCAGGAACGGGATGTCCTGTTCATCGATGAGATCCACCGGTTGAACCCGGTGGTGGAGGAGACGCTGTACCCGGCGATGGAGGACTACAAGCTGGACCTGATCATCGGGCAGGGGCCTAGCGCACAAACCTATCGGCTGAACCTGCCGCGTTTCACCCTCATCGGCGCTACCACCCGTGCCGGGCTTCTGACCTCCCCTTTGCTGAACAGGTTCGGCGTGGTCCAGCGCCTCGACTTCTACGACGAGGCGGACCTGTTCAAGATCGTCAATCGGTCTGCGAAGATTCTCGATGTGTCGATCATGGAAGACGGCGCGAGGGAAATCGCGCGACGCTCCAGGGGGACGCCCAGAGTGGCCAACCGCCTCCTCCGCAGGGTCAGGGACTTCGCCCAGGTGGAGGGGGATGGCCTGATTACAAAGCAGGTCGCCGAAGGTGCGCTAAAGCGGCTGGACGTGGACGAAAAGGGATTCGACGAGATGGATCGGCGGATCCTCCAGACCATTATCGAGAAGTTCTCCGGCGGACCGGTTGGGATCGAAACGCTTGCGGTGGCCGTGGGAGAGGAAAAGGAGACGATCGAGGACGTCTACGAGCCGTTTTTGATCCAGCTCGGCTATCTGGCCAGGACTCCCAGGGGTCGGACCGCCACCCGCCTGGCTTTTGATCACTTCAAGGCTTCCCCTCCCGTCGGGCTCCAGGGCGAGCTGTTGCAGGGGTAAGCGGGCACGAGTTGATCTGCAACAGGATGAGGGGGAATGCAGGAATTCGATTCATTCGCCAAGCTATTGATCATGTTTGGGCTTATCCTTGCCGCCGTGGGCGGGATCCTGCTGTTCATCGGGAAGGTCCCGTACATAGGGAGGCTTCCAGGAGACATCTACATCCAGAGGAAGAACTTCACCTTCTACTTCCCTCTCGCCACCTCTATCCTCTTGAGCATCATCCTGACGCTGCTCTTATCATTCTTCCGCCGCCGGTGAGTTGCCCGGCGACGTTTGGAGACTCCTCACCCGTGTCTATTTCTCCTCGAACAGCCGATTTTGACTATGCGTTGCCCGCCGACCTGATTGCCCAGACCCCTGCCCCCGAGCGCGATCGCTCGCGGCTCCTGATCCTGGATCGGAAAACCGGCGCGCTGCGGCATGGGATCTTCCGTGACGTGCCACAGCACCTCGTGTCAGGAGACCTGCTGGTGATCAACGATGCCAAGGTGCTTCCCATGAGGCTCTTCGGCCGGTTATCGCGGGGGCACGCCGTCGAGATCCTGCTACTTCAGGAAATCGAAGCGGGCCTTTGGACGGCGCTGATCAAGCCCTCCAGAAAGGTTCGGGCCGGGGACCGCCTCGTGCTGGCCGATGGGAAGATCACGGCTGAAGCCCTTGAGAGGCGCACGGAATGGGGCCATCTGTTGAGAATCGAGTGTGCGGGGAACTTGCGCGATCTCCTCCTGGATTTTGGGCAGATGCCGCTTCCGCCCTACATCAAAAGACAGGGTAGAGGGTGGAGGGTAGAGGGTGGAGAAGAAAAGATCTCTTCACGTTCCCTAAACCCAGACCCCTATCCCCTAGATCCTGGCATGCTCGATCGCGATCGGTACCAGACAGTCTATGCGAGGTACGAAGGCGCAGTCGCTGCCCCCACAGCGGGCCTTCATTTCACGCCAGAGCTGATCGAGACAATGAAGAACGGGGGCATCGCCTTCGCCGCCGTTACCCTCTACGTCGGGCCAGGGACATTTCAGCCCGTTCGCGTGGAGCGGGTTGAGCAGCACCGGATGGAGCCAGAGCGCTATGTCGTTTCCGAGGAGACCGCCCTGGCGATCAAGTCCGCCAAGAGGGAGGGTCGAAGGGTGATTGCAGTCGGCACCACCACGGTCCGAGCCCTGGAGGATGCCGAACACGATGGGGATGTGAGAGCGGGAGCAGGCATGGCGGACATCTTCATCTACCCAGGGTATCGCTTCAAGGTCATCGATGCGCTGATCACGAATTTCCACCTCCCTCGCTCCACCTTGCTGATGCTCGTCTCAGCCTTTGCAGGCCGGGACACGATCCTGACAGCCTATCGTGAAGCGATCACTCGACGCTACCGTTTCTACTCCTACGGCGACGCGATGCTCATCGCATGAGAGGGCGAAGGACAACACTGTGACCTTTGAGCTGCTGAAGATCGATCCTGCGACAGGAGCGCGGCGAGGACGGATTACCACTCCCCACGGCCAGGTGGAGACGCCCGTCTTCATGCCGTGCGGGACGCAAGGAACGGTCAAGGCGCTCTCGCCCGAAGAACTGGAGGCCGAAGGGGTGCAGTTGGTCCTATGCAACACCTATCATCTCTACCTGCGTCCCGGCCATCAACTCATCGAGATGCTGGGTGGTCTGCATCGATTCATGGCCTGGCCCGGCGCCATCCTCACCGACAGTGGCGGATACCAAATCTATAGCATGACCCCGCTGCGCCGCCTATCGGAGGATGGTGTGACCTTCCAGTCTCACCTCGACGGATCGCGGCACTTTCTCTCGCCGGAACTGGTTATCGAGGTCCAAAAAGCCCTCGGGGCTGATATCGTGACGCCCCTGGACGAATGCGCGCCCTATCCTTCGACCGATGACCATCTCCAGAGGGCTTTGCACTTGACCATTCGGTGGGCAGAACGCTCCCGGCTGGCGCATCCCGACGGCGTGCCGGCCCTGTTCGGCATCGTACAGGGCGGTACCGACAAGGGCTTGCGCGAAAAAGGCGTGGAGGCTTTGCAGAAGATCGGCTTCGACGGCTACGCGCTCGGCGGCCTGAGCGTCGGTGAGCCGAAAGACGTGATGTACGACACCATCGCCCACACCACCTCGCTCCTGCCCACCGATCGGCCCCGCTATGTGATGGGGGTCGGAACGCCGGAGGACATCGTGGAGGGCGTCGCGCGCGGGGTGGATATGTTCGACTGTGTCCTGCCGACCCGGCACGGCAGGACCGGCAACCTCTTCACCAGCCGCGGCCGGATCAACATCAAGGGCGCCCGGCATGCGAGGGACGAGCAGCCGCTTGATCCTGACTGCGACTGTTACACGTGTCGGCACTTCTCCCGCGCCTATCTCCGGCACCTCTTCCTGGCCGGTGAGATCCTCGGACTCCGACTCAATACGCTTCACAACCTCCACTTCTATCTCACGCTCATGAACCACATTCGTCAGGCGATCGAGAACGGGACCTTTGCCGCATTCCGGGCAGGCTTCTTACAGAAATCCGCAGCCAACGGTTCACAATTCACAGAACAGCAATGCAGCCCGTCAACTGGTCACGATCAACCATGAACCCTTAACCGTCGGAGGAGGACGAAATGGACATTGCGTATGCCGCAGGCGGGTTTCCCGGTGGGGGAGGACCTGGGGGTGGATTCACGGCCTTCATCCCCCTGCTTCTGATGTTCGGGGTCTTTTATTTCTTGCTGATCCGCCCCCAGCAAAAGAAACAGCGGGAGACCAAAGATATGCTCAACAACCTCAAGACCGGAGACCAGATCGTGACCTCGGGAGGACTGTACGGAACAATCATTGGGTTCGGGGAGGACAATCGGGTCAAAGTCAAGATTGCGGAGAACGTCAAGGTTGACATCGCCAGGAGCGGCATCTCAGGCAAGATTGCAGGGGCGCTCGAAAGCGCGAAAGGGAAGAGCGATTAAAACACGGCTTCCAGAATGGCGCACTTCAGATAGTGCGTCTCCCGGACGTGGAGCAAGATCGGGTGATCCTGAGCCTGGGTGCGGAGCTCGATGACTCGAAAGCGGCGATGGGCATCGGCGGCCGCTTCTACCAGCATCTCGCGGAATAGCTCAACCGGGAGATGATACGAGCAGGAGCAGGTGATGAGGATTCCCCCCTCGCGCAGCAGTTTCATGGCGCGAAGATTGATCTCTTTATACCCTCGTATCGCGCTCTCAAGGGCCTCTTTTCCCTTGGTGAAGGCGGGAGGGTCCAGGACGACCAGGTCGAATTGCCTTCTCTCACGGTCCATCGAGCGCAGCTCGTCGAACGCATTTCCTTCGACGACCCGCACGATCTCCCCGAGTCCGTTTAACTCCGCATTCCTCATAGCGAGGGCCGCCGCTTCCTTGGAGAGTTCAATGCCCACGACAGACCTGGCTCCCGCGGCGGCCGCATGCACACCGAAGCCGCCGGTATAGCAGAAGGCATCCAGGACCTCGCGCCCCTCGGCGAACGACCGCAGTCGCAAGCGGTTTTCGCGCTGGTCAAGGAACCACCCTGTTTTCTGGCCCGAGGCAATATCCACCCAGAACCGCACCCCTCCTTCCGAGATCTGCAACAGCGTGTCGAACTGTCCGCGAAGGAACCCGCTCGTCCGCTCGAGCCCCTCAAGCTCTCTCGCGGGCGCATCATTCCTCGCGTAGATTCCCCGAGTCTGGAGAAGGTCGACAAGGGGATTCAGCAACGTTTCACTGAGCGCCTCCATCCCCGCCGTGAGGAACTGGACCACCAGGACGTCCCCGTAGCGATCAACGATCAGGCCGGGGAGCAGATCGGCCTCCCCGAAAACCACCCGATAGGCCTCGGCGTCGGCTACCCATCGCTTCCGGAGGTCGATGGCGGCTTGAATGCGGCGGCGCAGAAAGAGCTCGTCGATCGCCTCGTCTTGCCAGGTGAGCAGGCGGACCGCAATCTGCGAACGAGGATTGATGTAGCCACGCCCGACGAAGCGGCCTCTGGCGTCACAGACCTCTACCAGTTCACCGGGAGCCGGGTCCCCCTCGATCCGCTGAATCTCCCCCCGATAGATCCAGGGGTGTCCGGCCAGCGGCCGGCGCTCCCTTCCCTTGTGTAAAGTGACCCGTATCATCTCTTGGCTCTTCATCACGCCCCGCACCCCACGCATCTCACGGTTTCTCAACCGTCACGATTCTAGTGGAGCCGCACCGGAGGAACTTTCCCAGCGCTAGGTCCAGCACCATCACGCGCCGGAAGAAGGCATCGAAATGCGGGGCTTCCTCCCTTCGGCGGAAGAGAAGCGACGGGGGAATCAGCATTGTCAGGATGTTCATGCTTCGGACCTCCACCAGCCGCAGATCGTGCGCCTGCAGGAGGCCCTGCAATTCTCGCCAGGTGAAGGTCTTAAACTGCATCCCCTTCCACTCCCGCAGGTGCCCGCCCCAGGTCGTCATCGCCCGCCACAGCTCCTTGGGGAGGTAGAGCAGGTCAGGGCACCATTTCGAGTCCACTTCGAACGAGATCAGGCCGCGAGGGGCGCAGACCCGGACCATTTCCGCCAGGACCAGATCCACCGCGGTGAAGTTGTGGCCGATAACATCACCGTACGCCAGGAGAGCCTGCGCACACCCGTCTTCAAAGGGGAGCTTCGTGATATCGCCGGTCACGAAGCTGACGTTTTGCCGGGCCTTGCATCGCTCCCGGGCTCCCTCGATCATGCGGCCAGAGATGTCGATCCCGATCACCGGGCCGGCCCGCTGGCTCAGCAGGATCGTCTGCTTCCCGGTCCCACACCCGAGGTCGAGCGCCAGACCATGCGGCCTTGCGCGCCCGATCCGCCCAACGCAATCGCGGTAGACCTCGTAACATTCGGCGAAATAGAAGTGATCCTCGAGCTGGTCGTACTCCGCCTGCATGGCATCGTAGACCGCCGCGACGTGGGAGCCGACATCACGTTGGTTCATCTGAGAAGTCATGGAAGAGCTGAGATGCCGTTAACCCTTTGCCGCTTCTTCCGGCGGCACATAGGCCACGCCATGCGCTTTGGCCACCGCCGGATGAGTGACGTGGCCCAGGGCGACATTCAGGCCTAGCGAGAGCTCAGGACTCTCCAGGATGGCCCGGCGCCAGCCGCTGTCGGCGAGCCGGATCGCGTAG
>JBGPUH010000083.1:0-8752 GCA_041491025.1 Methylomirabilis sp. (SeqCode) | reverse complement strand
TCACCTTCCCCGAACTCAACTTCCCGTCCTCATCCTTTTCTTTCTGCTCGAAGATGAAGGGTTTCGGGATCTTGGGCTTCTTTCCCGGCTTTTCCGCGACCTCTTCCTCTTCCTCCGCCGCCCTGGCGAGACCATAATCCAGCGCTATTGGAGCGGCCAGGAAGCACGTTAGGACCAGCGATGCGATCACCTCGGCTTTACGTTTCATCACTGCCTCCTTTCATCTGAATGGTTTCCAACAAGGGGACCCTCAACGGGTCCCCTTGTTGAGGTCAGCCGATGCCTTCAGGAATGTCACCAGGTCCACCATCTCATCGGCCTCGAAGCGTGGATACTCGGTCCCTAACCGCTCCGCTTTCGCTCGCATCTTCGGGGCATGATCCCAGACGCCTGTGACCCAGTCCAGCGGGCTGTCGTACACGGTGCTGCGGATCAGATCCGGGCCGACTCCAGCCCCCTCCCCAAAGAAGCTATGACACTTCAGGCACCCCTTTTTCAAGAGGAGCACCTGGCCCCTCGCCTCACTCCCCGGCGGATCCGCGCCTGGCCGCGCGAGAAGGAAGGCAGCGAGATCGGCCATCTCCTTCGTGCTGAGCGTCGGCCAAGTCTTCCCACGCTTTGCAAACTCTTCTTGCATAGCCGGCGCATGATTCCACAGCCGGCCAGCCAACTGGAGCAGACCCTGCCGCCGCTGCAACGTTGCCAGGGGCGGGCCGATCTCCTTCGGCTTGCCCGGCGGGGAGTGGCAGTGGATACACCCCCTTTCCTCGAACAAGAGGCGTCCTTGCTCTGGATCCCCCGCCAGAGGCTCGGCCGCCCCCACAAAATCTGGAACGAACAAGAGGATCATCGCCAGAAAGAGGGACACCATGTTGCACCCGATGAGCTTCTGCCCAAAGCGGCACATTGGTGGACTATAGCCAGTCCTTTCACCCATGTCAACGGTCACAGCACCGCTATCCGGAGCCGCCTCGACGATCGACCTCCCGGATCTTGAAGAAGAGGCCGACAAGCACGGCCCCGATGCCTAGCAGGGAAGCTGCCAGCCACTTGCGGCGGAATTGCAACTGAACCATCAGCTCCTGGCCCTTCTTGACAGTCTTCTCGGCGATCACGACCGCAGGGTCGGTGAGGGTCTTGATCCTCTTCACTTTGACCAAATGTGTTTCCGCCCTGGCCTTGATCAGGGCATCTTTCGCCTCAATGAGCTCAAATCGAGGAGGACCTACCTCCATGCCTGCGTGCTCCGCCCTGGTCAGGATCGCCTCGGCCCGGTCGATGCCTTTGGCAAGGTCCTGCAGATGAGTCCGGATTTCGTTGGCCTTTTTAAGCTCCGAGGAGTTCACCTCGTGGCAATTGGCGCAAGGGGTGTCCTTCCCTCCGGCCAGCAGCTCATCCGATGGCTTGAGGACATCGTGATTGCCGTGGCACGTGACACATGCGGGCTGCCCCAGATCGCTGAACGCCTCCTCGTGCGCGCTCTTCGCAAACAACTCCGCCGTAGCAGCATGGCAGTTACTGCAGACATTGGCCACCGAATCGACCCCCGGAGGAGTGGCGCCGTGGTTCCCGTGACAGCTCGGGCAGGTGGGAGCGGAGATATCACCCTTCTTGGTCAAGACCTCATAATGGATACTCTTCTTATAGTTCTTCAACTGATCCGTGGGAATCTTATAGTCCTTCATGTACTTCGCGTCAGCGTGGCATCGAGTGCAGGTCTCTGCGACCTTGATTGGATAGGTCCAGGCCGCCTCGTCCTTGATAGCGCGGATGGCATGGACGTCATGGCAACTGATACAGACGGCGACGTTCTTGTCGCCTTCGCGCAGTTTCTTGCCGTGAACGCTGGAGTAGTATTCCTTCACCTGGTCGGTCCGAATCTTTGGATTGAATTTCCGCATGTAGCGGGGATCGCTATGACACCTGCCGCAGAATGTTGGGATATCTTGCCGCTTCGGTTTGCCGAGAAACCCTTTGGCGCGGCTGTGACTGGCCTCCTTGTTGTCGAAGGCAGTGTGATCGCCGCCGTGGCAATCCTGGCACTTCAGTCCTTTGACCATGTGGTAGTCATCAGTGATTTTCTTGACCGGACGGCTGAGGCGCTCTTCCTCCAACCCCTTGTGGCAATCGATGCAGGCATGCATCGCCGCTGCTGTCGGGACGCGGAACAGGCAAAGGGCAGCCAGGAGAAAGAGCCCGAATGAGAGTTGTCGCACGATCCTCACGTTCGACTCACTTGCCACCCGGGGCGAGATATCCCAGCGCAGTGAACACGGCGATGTAGAGGATAATGCCGATCCCGATCCATCGGAAAAGCGGGCTAGGCTCGCCCCGAGCGGCCCTCTTGTCGAGAAAGGGAACCAGCAAGAGGAACAGCCCGCCGATACCGAACCCCATGACTCCCAGGACTTCGCCATCAAACGGGCCGACCCTGGCCGGAATATACTTCAGCGTCTGAAACATGAAGACGAAGTACCATTCCGGGCGGATGCCGGCAGGCGCGGACGCAAAGGGGTCAGCCTTCTGCCCAAGCTCCCATGGGTAGATCGCCGCCAGCGCAGCCAGCACTCCCAGTGCGACGAACCAGCCGAAGAGGTCCCTCAACAGGAAATTGGGGGCGAACGGCATCGTCCTGATCGGTTGCTGGGCAGAGGCCCGCTCCACGTCCGGCGGAACGCTCATCCCCTGCTGTTGCACCAGGAACAGGTGGAGGCCAAGGATCAGCGTGGTCAGCAACGGCAGGATCGCGATGTGGAGCCCGTAAAATCGCGAAAGCGTCGCGCCCGTGACATCATCACCGCCCCTAAGAAACCTGAGCAGCGCCCGACCGACGATCGGGACCACTCCTGCAACGTTCGTCCCGACCTTCGTAGCGAAATAGGAAAGGACATTCCATGGCAGGAGGTATCCGCTGAACCCAAACGTCAGGACGATACCGAACAGGAGCATCCCCGTCACCCAGGTCAACTCCCTGGGCTTCCGGTAGGCCTGGGTGAGGTAGACGCTGAACAGGTGGATCATCATGGTCGCCACCATCAGGTTAGCGGACCAACTGTGGATCGACCGGACAAGCCACCCGAACTGGACCTCGGTCATGAGGAACTGGACGCTCTCGTACGCCTCCTCGGCGCTGGGCCGATAGTAAAAGGTCAGGAGGATCCCGGTGACGACCTGGATCACGAAAAGGAACAGGGTCATCCCCCCGAAGTAGTACCAGATGGTGTGGTGGTGGACCGGGACGACCTTCTCCTGGAGGAGATGCTTGACCCCGGACAGGTCAATCCGTTCCTCAATCCAGCCTATGATGCCGTTGACGCGCATCCCATCCTACCCCTTCATGACAACGATCTGGTCTCCCCGCACCTTCACCTGCAAAGGATCCAGAGGCCGTGGGGGAGGGCCGCTGATGTTTTTCCCGTTCAGGTCATAGACGCCGTTGTGACACGCGCACCAGATGGCCTGCCGATCTTCCCGATACTGCACCGTGCAGTCGAGGTGCGTACAGATCGCTGAAAAGGCCTTCAGGTCGCCAGCCGGCGTCTTGATGAGAAGCCCGGGCCGACTCCCGAAGCGGAAGATCCGCCCCGAATTCGCCTTCAACTCCGCAGGCTTCCAGGGGACGGTGACACTGATCGTGGTCGGTTCGCCGAGTTTCGGTGGGATCAAGTACTTCACGAGCGGGTAAAAGACTGAGAGAAACATGGCCCCCAAGCTCGTCCCGAGGAACATGTTCACCAATCGCCGTCCCTGATCAACTCGTTCTTCCAGCACGCCCCTTCCCTCCTTCACGTTGGTTTACCAAGGGGCAGCCCTCCGGACGACAGACTGACCCTCGCATTCCTCTCCCGTGTCGCAACCTTTTCCTGGTTATCATTTAGACGAATCTATGTGATGATTTATTCAATCGAACCCAGAGCTATTTCTTCTTTCCATACCCGCTCTTATAGAATTCCTGCGCCAGCGGCACTGCGAGCAGGTCACGCAGTGGGCGACTCCACCTCTCCGAGCCTCGTCGTGGGCAGGAGGCGGATCAGCACTATCAGGACGATGAACGGCAGCACGAGGGCGCCCAGCGCGGTGATGAGCCCTTCGATGCCCATCACTTCCATCTTGTACGCCATCAACCCACGGAAGCTCTTCGAGAAGAGCTGGCCACCGATGACGACGTTCCAGCGCATCGAGAAGATACCGACCTGGATCAGGATGGCCGCGGTGAAGTAGATCACCTTTCGCAGATCATCGCCGAGCTTGCGCAACTTCGCCAGCACGAGGATCCCGAGCGGGATGATCATGCCGAGGAGGATCTGGAGCACGAACAGGCTCATGAAGAGTTTGTGGGTGATGAGCTTGCCGAGAATCTTGACCGACTCCTCGCTCTGGTAGAGCCGGTGGATGAAATCGAGCGCCTCCACCGCGAAGTCCACGATCACCGCATAGAAGAGATATGAAGTGATCTTGTCGAGGCAGGCCATGTCGATGGGCTGTCGCCGGAGCCCCCATAGCACCATATACAGGAAGATGACGAGCGCAATCCCGGAGACGATGGCGGACATGAGGAACTCGATCGGCATCAGCACGCTGGCCCACCAGGGATTCGCCTTCACCGACCCGAAGATGAAGCCCACATACCCGTGGAGCAGGAAGGCCGAGGGGATGCCGATGATCGTGATGACCTTGATCGCCTTCCGGTCGAAGGCAAGCGCCGCCTCGCTCAGGTCCGTGGAATAGAGGGACAGGGCGCGGTAGATCCAGCTCAACGGCGGGCGCTCCCGCCGGGCCATCACGACGAGATCGCGCCGGTACTCGAACCAGATCTCGAGGAGCAGGATGCCCATCAAGTACCATGCGTATACGAAGCCGAACATGGCCATTGCGGAGCTCGGGTTCGGCGTGAGGATGATCTCGTAGAAGCGCTCGGGGCGGCCAAGGTGGAGAAGGAGCGGGAGGGGGGCCACCAGGAGAAACGCAAGGGCCGTCAGCAGGGCAAGCCGGTAGGTGGGCTGCACCTCCTTGATATTGAAGACCTTCACCAGCGAGGCGAGGATGAAGGCGCCCGCCACGACCCCGGTGACGTACGGATAGACGACGACCAGGATCCCCCAGTGCACCTCGATCTCGTTCGGATATATGTACCCCGTCACCTGCTCCAGGAGCTCATACATGGCTGCCACACGGTCTGGGCTCATCGCACCTCTCCGTCGAGCTGCGCGTAATACACCTTCGGCTCACTGTTGAGAGCCGGCTTGAGGACGTGGATCTTGTTCATCCTCGTGAAGCGCATGAGGCGGCTCGCCTTCGACTTCAGGTCGCCGAAGATGCGCGCCCGGGTCGGACACACCTCCGCGCAGGCGGGGAGGAGCCCCTTCACCACCCTGTGGTAACAGAAGGTGCACTTGTCGGCGGTCCGGGTCACGGGATGGAGGTAGCGCGCTCCGTACGGACACGCCTGGATGCAGTAGCGGCAGCCGACGCAGCGCTTACTGTCGACGAGGACGACGCCGTCTTTCGTCGAGAAGGTCGCGCCCACCGGGCACACCTGCACGCAGGGCGGATTCGCGCAGTGGTTGCAGAGTTTCGGCACGAAGAAGCTCCTGACGACGTCCCTGTCCTCCTGCGCTGAGGCCTTCGATTTCCTGTCCTTGATGCTGATATCCTCGACGAGGACCTCGCCGTCCCACTTGATCACGTACCGCTCGACCCAGGTCCGGAAGAAGAAGGGCAGATCCGGCACGTTGTTTTCCACCTTGCAGGCCTCCACGCACCGGTTGCAGCCAATACACTTGTCGATCTCGATCCCCATGCCGTAGTAGTGATCCGCCGGATCGTAGCCCTTCGACTCCGCTGAGCCGCTTGCCTTCTTATCGGTCGCCTTGGCGGTCGTCTCCTTTGCCGCCGCTTCTTCGGCAATGGCGCGCAGGATCCCGCCGGCGGGGAAGAAGAGGATGAGGCCTTTCAGGAACTCACGCTTGTTCATGTTCGGCCCTCCGGAAGGTGCGGGTAATGACACTCCCAGCAGAGATACGGCCCGCCGTGGGCGGAGGCGTCGATCTTCGGCGCATCCTTCTCGACGGTCGCCCCTTTGTCGTGACACTTCGCACAAAACTCCCGCGTCTCCGGCTTGCTGGGCAGAGCAGACCTCGGCCTCGTCTTGTGGCGCCCGGGCACGGTATGGCACTTGGTACAGGCGAGAAGGGCGTGACTGGAGATGGCCTTGGTCCGCTCGATCTGGGCGTGGCACGCCGAGCACTCCGCCGGCACTTTTTTCGGCACCGGGTCATGGGGGTTATGGCACTTGATGCAGGGCTTGAGCGGGTTGTGGGTCGTCGGGTTGATCTGGGGGAATCCCGTCGGCCTCGAAGGATCGAAGGCGTGACACAGCGGGCAGAACTTCCGCTTCCCCGGCGAGGGCAGCTCCACGCTTTGATCTTCCAGGTGCTCCGTGGCCTGGCCATGACACCCCTCGCAGGAGAGGTTCTTGTGGAAGCTGACCCGCTGTTTGTCGGCAACGTCATGGTGGCAGTCCTCACATTCGCTCGAACCGACGAACTTCACCGGTTTGGCGGCCTCTCGCTCGATGGCGGACGCTTGCTGCAAGCCCGTCGAGACCAGCGAGCGCGGCAAGATCAAGAAGCGCGTGACGACGACGCCGGCGAGAATGACGGCCGTCACGATCGCGAGCCGCTGGATCTGCTCAGGGATTTTCACAACACGTACTCTCCTTGTGTGTCGGCTCGCGAAGCCTCATCGTCTCGGCAGCATATGGAGCCGCTCGGCCCCGCCATCCCCTTCACCAGCCAGAGGTCATCGAGAAGTTCCTTGTCCTGACCTACTTCTGCTCGCCATATCGGCTCTTGTAGAATTCCTGGATCTTCTGCAACTGCTCCTTGCTCATCCCCTCCTTGTGCCATTTGTGGCCAGGTTGGGAGTAGACATGCTTGTCCAGGAGCTGCGTGGCCAACGGCTCGCCGGCGACCTGTTTGATCTCCGGGATGAAATGCAGGTAGAAGGTCTTGGCCACCTCGTAGATGCCATGCCACCAGGCATAATCCGGCCCCGACATGGACGCCCCGTGGCGGGCCCGCCGCCCTTCGTGGTGCCAGAGTTCATAGTAGATCCACTCAAGCTTCTCATCAAAGGGGGCCGGGGTGAGCTTGCCGGCCTTTGTCAGCTCCTGCATGATCGCTGTGGCCGGCCTGGCGAACTTCTCGTTGTACAGGTCCACGAGATTGTCAAACTGCTTGTAGAAGCCGGTTACCTGGCCAGTGGAGTGGCATTGGCTGCAGACGTCCTGCATCCGCTCTCGCCGCTGTTTCCAGGTCAGGACCTGGACAACCTTACGGACCTTGCCATCTTTGGCCTTGATACTCTCTCCCACCTTCGGAAGCTGGACCCCCTCGGGCAGATCTTCCTTCCACAGATCCTCGAACACGATCATGTTCAGCTTGGTGGAGATCGCGGGCCGAAGCGTCCAACTGATGCGTTCCCCGACGTCGTGGGTCACACCGAGGGTCGGGGTCGCGCTCATATGGCAGGTCGCGCACGTTGGCGCCGCGGTGTAGTCTACCCCGACGGTCCACTTGTCGCGCTCGATATTCAGGTTGCGCTTGTTGGCCTCCCAGAGGATCCCGTGTTTGGACTCCTGATAGACCTCGATCTGGGGATGGTCCGGTCCCAGATGACACTTCCCGCAGGTCTGGGGTTCCCGCGCCTGGGCCTTGGAAAAGCGATGCCGGGTGTGACAGGCGCTGCAACTGCCCCAGCTCCCGTCCGGGTTGATGCGGCCGATGCCGGTGTTGGGCCAGGTTTCCGGGTCGAACTTGCCCTCCGGCAGGACGCGGATCGTGGAGCCATGACACTGATAGCACCCCACCGCCACTGCCGGCGGGCCGCCGACCACCTCCCCCAGGAAGTTATCCAGCGACGCCAGGATCTGGCCGGCCTTGGCGTGGTGGCTCCCCTTCTGCTCGTCCACCTCCTTCTGGTGGCAGCGGGCGCAGTCCTTGGGCGACACGATCACGGCGATCAGCTCCCCCTCGTGCTCGAACGCGTCCGGCTCCCCCTTCTCTGCCCGGTGACAGTCGAAGCAGTTCACCCCCTTCTGCCCGTGCACCCCGAGACGCCACTCCTCGACAAGGGCCACGTTCTGCGTGGTATGGCACTGGATGCACTCCCTGCCCTCCTCGGCCCCCCAGGTCGCGCGCGGGGGCTGGGCTTGAACATCGTATGCTCTCGACCAAATCGAGATGGCCAGTACCACTAGGGTAAGAGATGGCCATACGACTAGGGGGACCCATCGCCTCATAATTATGGCGATCATCCCTACCTCCCCTTCCGGTCCACCCAGAGCCCGACAGTCCTTTGGGAACTGAGCACTCGCATGATAATTTATTCCACCAGACAAAACAAGAGGCTCTTTCTCAAGAGCCTCTTGTCTCTAACCGAAGGAATCCTGGAGGCGAAGAAGATGGGTCAGAACTGGTAGCGAAGCGTGACCGCTCCGATATGGGCGTCGTAGTCCTGGAGGAACTTCGCGCCAAGGTAAACATCGGTCGTTGGGGGCAAACCGGCCAAGCCTGTTAGCGCGATGGTGTCGGTCTGATAATTGGTCTCGCGGAACTGCTCCCAGCGGTACTCGCCCTTGAGACTCCAGTTTTTCGTCAGCTTGTAACGAAGCGCGGCGATAAGGGTATGCAGGTTCGTATTATCCGTAGGAAGGTTCAACGCGGTCGCCGTGTTCCGCTGGCTTGCGGTT
>JBGPUH010000082.1:0-8783 GCA_041491025.1 Methylomirabilis sp. (SeqCode) | reverse complement strand
GGCTCGTCGAGGCTCGCCACAAGGTCGGCGTCCGGATAGCGGAATGCCCGTGAGAGCCACAGGTAGAGGTCGCTCCGACGTAATGCCACATCGATCTCTGCGCGGTCCGCCGCGCTCTTGAGCGTCATGGTTTCACCTCATTCAGATGGAGTTCGGCCGTTCTTTGGGTCGCTCATAGACCGGTTCTTCGACGGTGACTCGTACGGCCTCCTTGCCCCCCTTGTCGAACCCGATGATGGTGTCGTTGTACATCGCCCAGGGCTTTCCGTTGATCTCGGTTTCGAAGATCTTCGGTCCCTCTTCGATGGCATAGCGGAAGATCATCTTCTGTGTCGTGCGAAAGAGCTGAAGCACCGCCAGCATTTCGCGCGGTGGGGCGAGGTACTTGGCGATGGCATCGTCCACGCCCGGTCCGAACATCTGGCGCAGATATGGACGGGGCACCCAGCGAGGCGGGATGTAGTAGCCGTTGGGCTCGGTGCCGAACTGGGGATACAGCGGCAGCGCAACCTTTTCTACCTTCACGAGGTAGTAGAGCGGGTGGGAGCGATCTTCGGCCCAGCTCCCGTCCTCGTTGATCTTCACGAGCCCTTGCAACCGGATCTTTCCCACGCAGGCCGCCATGCAGCGGGTCTCCATCGGCACACCACCTGACAGCGGGTCCTTCCCCTCGATCCTTGGGTAGCAGGCGACGCACTTCTCCGAGACCCGCGTTGTGGAGCGGTACATCGATTTCTTGTATGGGCAGGCCTCCACGCACATCCGATACCCGCGGCAACGGGACTGATCGATTAGGACAATGCCGTCCTCAGGTCGTTTGTAGAGCGCCTTCCGTGGGCAGGCGGCGAGGCAGGCCGGATAAGTGCAGTGGTTGCAGATCCGTTGCAGATGGAAGAACCAGGTCTTGTGCTCCGGAAGACTCACGCCTTCCTTTGCGAACCCCATCGGCCCTGGCTCGTAACCGGTGGAGGTGTCTTCGTAGATGTTGGGCGCCCGCCACTCGGCATCGGTCGGGATGTAGCCGATCGCGCGCTTGTGCCCGTCGGGGCCGTAGCGCTTGACCGCTGCCTCGAAGATCGTCATCCCGTTGTAGACGCCATAGGGCCGCCCGGCTCCGTCCTTCTGGGAGCCTTCCCAGGCGGGACTGAGCCCGGCTCGCATGTGTGCGTCATCCAGCATCTTCAGGATCTTCACATCCCAGAATTGAGGGTAGCCGCCGTAGGGCTTGGATTCGACGTTGTTCCACCACATGTACTCCTGGCCCTTGGAAAAGGTCCAGGTGGACTTGCAGGCCATGGAGCAGGTCTGACAGCCGATACAGCGGTTCGCGTTGAAGACGAAGGCGAACTGCCATCGCGGATGCTTCTCCTCATACGGGTAGTGCATGGTCCGCCCGAGCTGCCAATTGTAGACGTCAGCCATCAGCGTCACTCCTTTATGGCGAACCGCGGAAAGCCCCAACATTCGCGGCCGCGGTGGATCAGCCCCCGAACATACTCGTCGCCTCGGCTCCTCCAGATGGCGTGTGGGCCGGCGTAGAACGGGTCGCGAAAGAGCGCGAGCAGCTCCTCATTGCTGAGTCCCATCCGGATGAATTCCTCCACAATCGCGCTTGCCAGCTCCTCCGGGTCTCCGTCCGGCAGCGCCACGCCCACCAACTCCATTGGATCGTCGTCTTCGAACTCATCTTTCGGCATCGCGATTCCCTCACGTCTTCTCTTCGATGAACCCGCCGTCCAGATACCTCTTCATGGTCTCGTTCTCATTCCCCGGCGTGAAGCCGGTCCGCGCCGGCTCCCAGACCCCCTTGCCGCCGAGGCCGCCGTCTTCTGCCTTCGTGAGCTTTACCAGCGTTTCTTTCGGCACCGTGTTAATGGCATGGTTGTCGGCCTCGCCCCCAAAGATGAAGGTCATGGAGGTCTTCTGCTTGTGGAAGAGGGAATCGAGCTGGTGCATGGGCATGTGCCAGTTGCGGGTGCAGCTTTGGTGGGATCCGTACCGGAAGTTCGACTGGTACCCGGTACCCTCGGAGATCGCCTGGCCGTCGGGCCTCGTCTCATGCCCCTTCACGCTCTTCTCGGTGGCGATGAACGGGGCATGCTTCATCATGACGCAGTGGTAGGGGAATGCCGGGTTGAACTTGACCCGAACCATGCAGCGGGCCACCCTGTAGAAGGGATCGCTCGGTTTCCACCCGATGTACGGTCGGTCCGCCGGGTTGGCGTCCACGTAGACGTAGTCGCCGTCGTTGATCCCGAGGTCCTTGGCCGCCCGGGGGTTGATGTGGATCTGATGCTCCCCGACGCCCGACATTCGCTTGTCCATCCGGTAGGGGTCGCCGAAGTTCGAATCCCAGATCAGGTTCCAGTCGCACACGCTCCATTGGGAGTGGACCCGGTGCCTGGTCTTCGGCGTCAGGAGATAGAAGTGGTAGCCTTTCGTCCACAGCGGGTTCTTGGTCTCCTTGACCTGTCGCCATGACATCTTCACGTTGCGAATGGTCCGCTCGTCCCAGCCCATGGCGTCCAGGGGAATGCCGTAGTCGTCCGGTCGAATGTGGGGGTTACTCGACACGATCACATTGGGCAGGTAGGGGGTCGCCTCGGGCCCTTCCCGGTGGACGATGAAGTTTTCGCCGTATTCGATCACCTCGGGTTCGTCGTTGTAGGCCTGGATCCGACCCGTCGGCGTGAAGAACGGGACATGGTCCTTCACCTGCTCCCAGAACGGGACGCGGGGGTAGCTGCGGAAGAGCATCAGCGCCGCGCCAGGCTCACCGAACTTGCCGCCCATGATGTCATCAAGCTTGTAGCCGGCTGTGGTACTCGAGGAATCGAGGAGTCGCTGAATGTAGACCTCCGGCCGCCCCTCGAGGGCGAACTTCCAGTAATCGCTGACTCGCTCGTCCTTGAGCAGCTCACCCAGCTTGGCCGCGACGCCGGCCAGGATCATGACGTCGTCCTTCGTATCATAGAGGGGCTTGATCCCTCCCTTCCAGATCTGCAGGAACGGGTTGCTGCAGGAGGCGGTGACCTCCAGGGTCTGGAATTCCGGCCAGGAGTTGGCCGGCAACGCGACGTCGGCGTACTCGATGCTGGCGGTCATCTCGATGTCCACCGAGACGATCAACTCGACCCTGGGATCCACGTTCTTCATCATCTCGTAGGCATGCTTGGCGTTGTTGATCAGGTTCACGTTGGTGAAGAACATGAGCTTGGTCGGTGTCGGCATGTGAGTCTTGCCGGTGAAGACCTTTCGCCCGTACTTCGGGGTGTTCACGATCAATGGCTTGTCGCCGTGGTTCCAGTAGGCCGGTTCTTCGTCCTTGGTGTAGCTGTGGGCGCGGATCTCCTTGCCGTGCGCCGCGGGATCGAGATTGGGGTGAAATGGGTCCTCCGCCACCCAGCCCTTGAAGCCCGGTCCGCTCCAGGAAGAGCCCTGGAAGAGGGCGGACTTGTAGTTGCCGGCCCACGTGCGACAGCCGCTGCCCGGGATGCCGAAGTTGCCGGTCAGCATCAGGGGCAGGTAGAAGGCTCGATTGGCCTCGGTGGCGTGGAACCAGTGGTTGATTCCCTCGCCGATGTGGATGGCGGCCGGCTTCAGGGTCGCGATGTCGTTCGCCAGACGCGTGATCAACTCCTTCGGCGCGTGGGTGATCTCGTGGACGGTGTCGAGGTCGTAGTCCTTGAGATGGATTTTGTACAGCTCGAACAAGGTGAAGACCTCTATTTCCTTACCGTCCACTGTCTTGACGGTGTAGCGCCCCTCCAGAGCAGGATCGATCCCCTTCTCGGCCAGATGCTTCCCCACGTCATCCCGAGTGAGCGCCGTGGGTGCGCCGGTCTTCAGGTTCCAAACCACGAAGTCGCCCAACCGCTCCCGTTGGTCAGGCGTCAGGCCATGGACCTGGACACTTGCTCCCTGCGTGATGTCCTGGTTTTTGTAGCCGAGAAAGATCTCGGCCGCCTTTAGTCGCGTCAGCGTGTCGGTCCGAACCAGCAATGGGAGGTCGGTGAATTGCTTCACGAACGCTTCATCATACTTCTTCTCATCGATGAGAATCTTCGTCAGCCCCAGGAAGAGGGCGGCATCGGTCTGGGGTCGGATCGGGATCCAGTAATCGGACTTGGGCGCAGGCGAGTTGTATTCCGGCGCGATGGTCACGATCCTCGCGCCGCGCTCCATCAACTCGTTGAAGAAGTGCGACTCCGGCATCTTGTTCTCGACCAGGTTCTTCCCGCACTGGATGTGCAGCTTCGAGAACCGGAGCTCGTTGAAGTCGGCGTCGTCGGCCTGCAGGCCGTGGACGAACGGCTGACCCGGCGCCTGGTCGCCGTGCCAGGTGTAGTTGGACCAGATGCGGCCGCCCAGCGCCTTGTCGGGGCCGACCCCCCGAACAGTCGTGTCCAGCAAGGCCAGCGTGTTAGCCAGGCGATAGGCCCCGTACTTGCCGATGACCCCTAGCAGACCCATCCCGCCCCGCAGCTTCATCGTCCTGGTACCGGCTCCATGCATCTCCTCGATCATCTCAGGGGCGTACCCTTGCGCCTTGAGCCGCTGGGCTCCCTCCTCGCCGCTGTACTTCTTCGCGATGTGGATCATCCCCCTGGCGACGTAGGTGAAGACCTCATCCCAGGAGACCTTGACGAACTCGTCCTGGCCGCGCGAATCAAACTTGTATTTGCTCAGGTTGGTCGCATCAAGCTCGGGAAACCCGTCGTCGGCCCACTGCTTCCAGCCCTTGCGGACGATCGGATATTTCAGGCGGTAAGGACCGTAGATGCGGCGCGGCAGGGTGTACCCTTTGAGGCAGCCCCGCGGATGCCAAGCCACGGTGGCCTTGTTCCCATACAGATCGCCGTATCGCTCCACGTCGTAGTTCTGCTCGATTCGGAGGATGACGCCGTTCTTGACGAATGCACGGAGCCGGCAGGAGTGGGTGTCGTTGGGAGAGCAGACGAAGGCGAAGGTGCTGTCGTACTTGTACTGGTCGCGGTAGATCCGCTCCCAGTGTCGGTCCGGATAGCTCTCCAGTGGATTGCCGACCTCAACCGCCGGTTGCAGCAGGCTGAGACCAAGTCTCTGGTCGGCGATCGTGAGAGCCCCCGCCGCCGTGGTCGCTTGCAGAAACTGTCGTCGAGTCAGAGCCATGTTGACGCCTCCTTCTCCCTTGGGTTCTCACCAACGACCGGCCCGAAGGGTATAGACCTCCAGGCAGCGTTCGCATAAGTTGTCGTCCATTGTGAAGGAAGAGAAGTCCTTTTGAATCTCTGTCACGAGAGTGTTATCCAAGACGGTGTGATCTTCGACGAAGTGGTAGCTGGGGAAACGACAAAGGGGGCACGGCGACCCGGGCAACGGAACGTGGCGCGGGGTCTTTGATCCCGTTGGGCCGGTATCACCGGCTAGGCGCAGCAACGCTTCGCTGCCCGTGACCATCTGGAGCAACAGGGAATGAGAGAGGGGCTCTGACCGCCAGAGGCGCTCGAAGATCGCCTCCCTGACGGCCGGCGAGAACTTCCGGTACTGGGCCTCGAACTCTCGGCGGCTCGTGTCCCTATCGGTTAGAGGCTCCTGACCAGCCCTCTCCAGTCTCGCGTCGATGGAGAGACACCAGAGGAGCCGGTATCGGTTACGGATGATGTTCTCTTCTGCGGGCGAGGCAATAGCCAGTCGAACTTCTCCCTCATATCCAAAGCTGGGATCAAGCAGATCAGCGACGTGGAGAAGTTCGTGTCGGAGGTAGCGCCGCAGGGTGGGAAGGTCGAGGAACCGATCTGCCATGAGTCGAATCCCCACCCGTTTGGCAGGCTGGCCATTGCCGTTTGCCTCCTCGAGCGACAGATCGGCCCCCTCTTCGTGCGAGCCGGCGGCCAAGGCTACAACGACCTCCGAAGCCTGACTCTCGATGCTAGGGAATTCATGGAGTTCTGTCCGCAGGAGTTCCGGAAAACCGAGCGTGTTAAAGAATTGCTCGTGCAGCCCCTGAAAAGCCGCATTCCGCGCCTCGGGACGGCGATGATAGAGGGGGTCGGCGGCTACGTGGTATTCGCAGAATAGGGCGCGGTCGCCTGCCTCCTGCTGGCGATTGATCTCCTGCAGGACGACCGTCTCGGTCAGAAGAGGGTCGTATTGGATTTTCATTGCTCGGTGTACCTCATGGCTTCGGGAGCTATCGACAGTGGCTATGAAGACTCGCAAGAGCCGGGCCAGGACGATCCGGAGCCGTTGGCACCGGCGAAAACCTTCTCAACCTATTAATTTCACTGGGCTTCTCGCTCTGAAAGAGGAACAGGTTTGGGGTCCAGGCAAGGCTCGATGATGGGACATCAAGTCCTCCAAGGGGAGTCGTGATCCGCAACCTCTCAAAACCAAAGAACAGAGGGTTGGGGCTCCGCCGCCCCAGGAATTTCAAAAATGTCACAGTCATACGAGTCAAGAGACAAATTTACTCCGTTAAGTCGGCAAAAAAACTAGCGGGCAGCTTTGTGCCTCCGCATAGACGCAGTCCGCCGCACGAGGTCCTGGAGAGTGGTCACCTCCATCATCGCGGTGAGTTTTGGTTTGATCTGCTTCCATCCCTCATGGAGGATACACGGATTGTCCTCGGCGCAGCGATGACTCCAGAAGATGCAGCGCTCGAAAAGGCCCGGACCCTCGATAACCTCCAGTACTTCCTTCAAGGTGATATCGCCCGCCGGCCTGCCCAGCGTGTAGCCTCGAGTGGCGCCACGGAACGAGCGGACCAGGCCATATTGGGTGAATTTCTGGAAGATCTTGGCGAGGAAACTCTGGGGGAGGCCCTGGCCTTCGGCGATTGCGGCAAGCTGCATCACCGTTCCGGCCGGTTGTTGGGCCAGGTGGATCAACCCCTGGATCCCGTACTCGCTCTCGCGGCTCAGCTTCATCGGTAGCAGCTCAAAAAAGAGTGGAATGATCTTATTGATCAGTTAGGTCCTTTTACCCCAATTGCTGGAACCCTGTCAAGAAAAAAAGTTGAGTAGAAATGTGGAAGGCTGTTGAGCGTATTCACATGGACAAGGGGCTCCCGGCGCGGATGGAAGAGGCGAAGTGCATGGTCGACTGCATCGGAAACCGCATAGAAATGCATCCAAGAGGGCATCGAAATCACTCGCGCAGTGCACAGAGCGAGGTTAGTTTGTGCCGCAGTTTTCAACTTGACAGGTGTATACTCTAAGGAAATCATCCCCGGTGTGGGTAAGACTTGCCCTGCAATTCGATTCATGGCAGAGGTGGAGCGGGGAGGACATGCACACCGCGTACCTTGTGTTGGTCTGGCTGCATATCCTGGCTGCCGTGATATGGATCGGCGGAATGGTGTTCCTCACCCTAGTGCTGATGCCTGTGCTGCGGCGGCCGGAATACTGGGGCAATGCTGCCGCCCTCATTCGTGCAACCGGGATGCGGTTTCGATGGGTGGGGTGGTTGTGTTTGAGCCTGCTCCTCGTAAGCGGGACCTTTCACGTGGGCTATCGAGGCTTTGGCTGGACGGATGGGGCGACCGGGAGAATCTTTGTGGGGCCCTTCGGAAGGGCCTTGGGTATCAAGCTCTTACTGGTTGCCGTGATCATCTTGATCAGCTCCCTGCACGATTTCCTCATCGGCCCACGGGCTTCGGTTTTAGGACGGGAGGACGCCACCTCGCCCAGGGCGAGGCGACTGAGGCGCCAGGCCTCGTGGCTTGGGCGGCTGAACATCCTCTTAGGGTTGATCGTGATCGGATTGGGAGTGATCCTGGTGCGGGGCTGGCCGTAAGCTGGGAGGGGAGAAACGCGAGTCAGGGGAAACCCATGGCGCGGCCTGTCTGGTGTCCATCTTCATCCCTATATCTTAGGCTACGGGTGGGGTTCATAGGCACAGAAAGGATCAGATTCCATCGGATCTGCGGTGATCCCGTAAGCCCGGGCTCTGGATCCGCCACAGACCCACCGGAACTCACAGCGCCCGCATTTCCCCTTCAAACGATCCATGTCGCGGAGCTCCAGCAAGAAGGGCGAGTTCCGGTAGATGCTGGAGAGAGGCTGCGTTCTCAGGCTCCCGAGAAACGGATAGGGGAGAAAGCCCGCCGGGTACACCTCGCCTCTATGTGACACAAAGATCACCCCGTTCCCGTCTCGGATCCCGAAACCCATTTTCATCCCAAGTTTCTGGATCTCCTCGAGTGACATTCCCTCCTGAAGCTTGCGCTGAATCCAGTACCTTCGGTAGTGAGGCGCTTCCACTGTGCTCACATTGAAGGGGGCCTCCTGGGAAATGGAGTAGACCCAGGCGAACAGCTCCTCCACCTCATTCGCGGAAGGAAGTTCCAGTCCGGCGCCTCGGCCGACTGGGACAAGCAGAAAGAGACTCCATCGGCGAACGGCAGGGGAGGCCTCTTCTCGAAGGAGACGATACAGGGAGGGAAGGTGGGGAACCGTTTGGCGAGTCACGGTGGTGTTCACCTGCACGGGGATGTGAAATTCTCCAGCCCATTGCAGGGCTTCCATCGAGCGTTCAAACGTTCCGGGTACTCCCCGAAAGGTGTCGTGAACCTCTGGACGGGGTCCTTCCAAGCTGATTCCCATGGTGGCCACTCCCAGCTCTGCGAATCGGCGGATGGCGTCCCTGGTCAAGGCGGGTGTGGTGCTGGGCGTAATTCCACGGGGCAGTCCTATCTCGCGCGCGTAGGCGATGAGCTCGAAGAGATCCTGCCGCTTCATGGGATCCCCACCCGTGAGGATCAACATGCTGCCCATCTCCTTGACATCCCGCATCAGAGCTTT
>JBGPUH010000081.1:0-8832 GCA_041491025.1 Methylomirabilis sp. (SeqCode) | reverse complement strand
TGAAGAGCGGCGGGAAGCGTATCCGGCCCGCTCTCCTGCTGCTCTCTGCGAAGCTCTGTGGCTATCGGGACGGGTCGCGGAACATCACCCTCGCCACTGTGGCGGAGTATATGCACGCTGCCACGCTGATCCACGACGATATCATCGACGGCGCCGCTAAACGCCGAGGACTGCCTTCGGCGAACAGCATCTGGGGTCCTCAAGTCTCGGTGCTCGCGGGGGATTTTCTGTACGCCAGATCGCTCCAGATGCTGGTGGCGGATGGAGACCTTGCCGTGATGAAGGCCTTCGCCGATGCGACGGTCCGGATGACCGAAGGTGAGGTTCGGGAGGTGCAGATGGCCGGAAACCTTGACCTGACCTACGACGAGTATCTGGAGATCATCATCTCGAAGACCGCCGCCCTCATCTCTGCTGCGTGCAGGGCTGGCGCCCTGATCGCGAGGGCGGAAGCGGCGGAGGTGGCCGCGTTGACGCAGTTCGGCCTGAATCTGGGCATCGGGTTTCAGTTGGTGGACGATGCCTTGGACTTCGTCGCCAAGGAGGACCGACTGGGCAAGCCCGTGGGGAACGACTTCAGGGAAGGAAAAGTGACTTTTCCGGTGTTTCACGTCCTGCGGGCTGGCTCGACGGCGGATCGGAGTAGGATCGTGGAGCTGGCCGCAAAAGAGACGATTGGAGAATCCGACCTGGCAGAGGTGAAGGAGATGATGGAGCGCCACGGCACCGTCGCGGCCACCATGGAGCAGGTTTGCGCGTACCTCGAGAAAGCGAAGGAAGCCCTCGCCATCTTTCCGGATTCGGCTGCCAAGCGTTCGCTCGTCCTGTTGGTCGACTTCGTTCGGGATCGAGACTGGTGATCTCTGGCTTGCCCGCCTTTTCCGGGAGCGCTCCTCCCGCCCCGTCCACCTCGCGAGCGGCTCAGCGGTCAGCATTCAGCGTTCACGCTGAACGCCGAGGGCTGTAAGCTGAACGTGAATGACATGGCCACCGAGCTAAGTCAGATCCGCAACTTCTCCATCATTGCGCATATCGACCATGGCAAGTCCACCTTGGCCGACCGCATCCTGGAGGCGACCAGCGCGCTGCCGCCCCGCGAGATGGAGGCCCAGGTCCTGGACCAGATGGACCTGGAGCGGGAACGGGGCATTACCATTAAGGCAAAGGCTGTTCGCCTCCGCTATAGGCGGCAGGGTGGCCAGGAGTACATCCTGAACCTTATCGACACACCCGGCCACGTGGACTTCAGTTACGAGGTCTCCAGAAGCCTCTCCGCCTGCGAGGGCGCACTGCTCGTGATCGATGCCGTCCAGGGAGTGGAGGCCCAGACGCTGGCCAACGTTCACCTTGCCATGGAGCACGATCTGGCCATCATCCCGGTCATTAACAAGATCGACCTGCCCAATGCGGATATCCCCCGGGTGAAAAGGCAGATAGAGGAGATCCTGGCCATCGATGCTTCGGAGGCGATCCTGTGCAGCGCGAAACTGGGGATCGGCACTGAGGAGGTGCTCGAGGCCGTGATCAAACGGATTCCGCCTCCCGAAGGCTCCCCTCGATCTCCCCTGAAAGCTCTGATCTTTGACTCCTCGTTCGATCCCTATCAAGGGGTGATCGTGTACGTCCGGCTCTACGAGGGCCAGGTGCTCCCGGGGATGCGGATCCTTCTCTCGTCTCTCGGGACTGCCTTCGAGGTGGCTCAAGTAGGGGTCTTCACGCCCCAGATGCGCCGGGCAGACCTCCTGTCGGCCGGAGAGGTCGGCTACATCATTGCCGGGATCAAGGATGTGCGTCAAACCAGGGTCGGCGACACGATCACTGACGAAGAGAGACCCACGACCAGCCCCTTGCCCGGTTTCAAAGAAGTCCGCCCGATGGTGTTCGCGGGTCTGTATCCAACCGAGACCGAGCAGTACCTAGAGCTGAAGGACGCGCTGGAGAAGCTCCGCCTGAACGATTCCTCCTTCACCTTTGAGCCGGAGACCTCGCTGGCCCTCGGCTTTGGCTTCCGATGCGGCTTCCTCGGCTTGCTTCACATGGAGATCATCCAGGAGCGGCTGGAGCGCGAGTTCGGCCTGACCCTGATCACCACGGCCCCGACTGTGGTGTACCGAGTGACCAAGAGCGATGAGTCGGTCGTTGAGGTGCAGAACCCCAGCCACCTTCCTCCCCCCCAGCAGATCGCACGTATTGAGGAGCCGTACATCAAGGCCTCACTCATGGCGCCTGGCGAGTATGTTGGCGCGATCTTCGGACTCTGTCAGGAGAAACGGGGGATTCAGCGGGGCGTGGAGTACCTGGAGGGGGGCCGGGTCCTCATCACGTATGACCTTCCCCTGAACGAGATCGTGATGGATTTCTACGACCGGCTCAAGTCGGCGACCCGTGGCTACGCCTCCCTGGACTACGAATTCCTCGATTATCGAGAGGGGCACCTGGCGAAGCTGGATATCCTGGTGAACAACGAGCCGGTTGATGCGCTCTCTTGCATCGTCCCGAAGGAGCAGGCCTATGCAAGAGGCCGGGTGCTGGTTGAGCGGCTGCGGGAACTGATCCCCAGGCAGCTCTTCGAGGTGGTGATCCAGGCCGCCCTCGGCGGCAAGGTCATCGCCAGGGAGAGCGTGCGGCCGCTGCGCAAGAATGTGACGGCCAAATGCTACGGCGGGGACATCACCCGAAAGCGAAAGCTGCTTGAGAAACAGAAAGAGGGGAAGCGAAGGATGAAGCAGGTCGGCCGTGTCGAGATTCCCCAGGAGGCCTTCATGGCGGTCCTGAAAGTGAAAAGCCCGTGACACAACAGACGATACATCAACCCACGGAGGAGCGCCAGGAGCCAGTCATGCCGGCGAAACCGGTGCCGGAGAAATCGGTTATCCGACAGTATGCAGAGGCCTTCATCATTGCCATTGTCTTGGCGCTGGCGATCAGGACCTTCGTGGTCCAGGCCTTCAAAATCCCTTCCGGATCGATGCTTCCCACCCTGCAGATCGGCGATCATATCCTGGTGAACAAGTTCATCTACTGGTTCACCGATCCGCAGCGGGGCGACATCATCGTGTTCAAGTTCCCCCAGGATGAGGGGAGGGACTTCATCAAGAGGGCCATCGCCCTGCCTGGCGAGAAGGTGGAGGTACGGGGAAAACAGGTGTACGTTAACGAGAAGCCGCTTCAGGAGTTGTATGCGGCTCACCTGGATCGCGCCATCCAGGAGAGTCCGTTCTCGCCCCGGGACAGTTTCGGCCCTGTGGTGGTTCCCCCGGGCCAGCTCTTCATGATGGGCGACAATCGGGACTATAGTATGGATAGCCGGTTCTGGGGCTTTCTTGACATGAAGAAAATCAAGGGAAAAGCCTTCATTATCTACTGGTCCTGGGATCGGGACCGCTTCCGACCGCGCTGGGGCCGGATCGGGATGTTGATCCGATGACCACAGTTCACAGTTCACAGTTCACAGTTCACAGTTCAGAATCCACTGTCACTCCCGCACCTCGCACCTCGCACCTGGCACCGCTTGGGTTGTACATTCACATTCCTTACTGCGCCTCGCGCTGTCATTACTGCGATTTCAACACCTACCGGTTTGATGCGGTCCAGGCGGAGCAGTACCTACAGGCCTTGGCGCAGGAGATCGACCTTCGGGCCGCAATGGAAGCGCTCCAGGGACGCCGGCCTTGCTCCGTCTTCTTCGGGGGAGGGACGCCCTCAATTCTGGAGGCATCGCAGATCGTCCGTATCCTCGATCGCTGCCGAGCCGCTTTTGCGTTCGAGGACGGGGTGGAGATCAGCCTGGAAGCCAACCCCGGAACTGTGGATGTTCCGAAGCTCCGTGCCCTGAGGGAAGGCGGAATCACTCGTCTCAGTTTCGGTGCGCAGGCTGTTCAGGACGGACTCCTGCGGCGAATCGGTCGGGCGCATGATGCGCGGGAGGCCGAGCAGGCCTTCTGGATGGCGCGGGAGGCTGGTTTCAACAACGTCAACCTGGACCTGATGTTCGGTCTGCCAAGTCAGCGCCTCGAAGACTGGGCGGAGTCGCTTGGCTGGGCCGTCCGCCTGAGTCCCGAACATGTCTCTACCTACGGGCTGATCCTCGAGGAGGGGACACGACTCTCCCAGGAGCATCGCATGGGTGCCCTCGAACTGCCTGACGAGGAGGTGGAGGCGGCGATGTATCAGATGGCCCTGGACCGGCTGACCAACGCCGGCTTCGAACAGTACGAGATCTCGAACTTCGCGCGCCCCGGGTTCCTTTGTCGTCACAATCTGGTTTATTGGGAACACCAGGAGTACCTCGGTCTCGGGGCTGGGGCCTACTCATTCATCGATGGGCAACGGGGCTTCAACGAGCTGCTGCCAGCGAACTACGTGCGCGGCATCCGGGAGCGCGGAACAGCGGTGGCCGGGGGCGAGAAGGTGTCTCCCGAGATGCTGCGCTCTGAGCGCCTGATGCTCGGGCTTCGGTTGCGGGGCGGACTGGACGTGCGGACGTTTCAAGACATCCTGGGTATTGAACACCTCGCCGCCTCCGATCGGGTCGTGCGCTTGCTGGATGAGGGGTTCCTTGATCTGAAGGAAGGGCGGGTCCTGATCACCGAGCGGGGTCTCCTTGTGGCCAATGAACTGATCGTCCAACTCCTCTGATTTAATGGCTTGCAGGGGTGGCAAATCCGCTTGACAAGGACGGCCATATTGCTTAATATTTTTTGCGACGTTAGCACTCTTCGAATGAGAGTGCTAAATCCTGACAGTGAGGGGAGCCATCAAGGGGTGAGGAGATGATGCACACGCATGAGCTCAGCTTGAGGCAGCGTCAGATCCTCAAGGCGGTGATTCACGACTACATCACTTCCGGGGAACCGGTGGGGTCTCGGAGCATCTCCAGACGCCATCACAGCTCCCTCAGTGCCGCGACCATCCGCAACGTGATGGCCGACCTGGAAGAGATCGGCTACCTCTCCCAACCACACACTTCAGCAGGCAGGGTGCCAACAGACTTGGGCTATCGCTTCTACGTCGATACCCTCATGCACCGGCCCAGGCTGTCAAAGGTAGAGGAAAGCCGAATCGAGCAGGGGATCCGACCGAGCTCGGGCCAAGCCGAGGAACTCATGCAGGAAACCACCCGAATCCTCTCCCATCTGTCCCGATACGCTGCCGTGGTTCTGGCGCCCAAGTTAACTCAGAGCACCTGGCGGCGCATCGACTTCGTTCACCTTCATCGGGAGCGGATCTTGGTGGTCCTGGTGGCGGATTCCGGACTCGTTCAGCAGAAGGTCATTGTGCTTGACGAGGTGATCGATCAGCCCGAGCTGGATCGGATCTCCCGCTACCTCAATACCGTGTTGGCCGGGGTGAGCCTCCAGGAGGTCAGGAATAGGATCGTCGCCAGGATGGCCGAGGAGCGTGACGAGTTCAATGAGTTGATGCGCCGCGCCCTGGAACTCAGCGACAAGACGCTGGAAGGTGAGGAGGGGCAAGTGTACATCGGGGGGGCGGCCAACATCGCGCACCAGCCTGAGTTTGCCGATGTGAAGAAGATGAAGGAGATCTTTGGGGCCTTCGAAGAAAAGTCAAAGCTGGTCAAGATCCTCGATGAATGCCTGGCCCAGGGGGGATTAAGGGTTATCATCGGCCGCGAGAGCGAGATCAGGGAGATGCGGGAACTCAGTCTGATCGCCTCACCATACAAGAGTGGGGATCATGTGCTTGGCGTTCTCGGCATCGTGGGGCCGAAACGGATCGCCTATGACCGGATGGTCGCACTGGTGGATTTCACGGCCAGGCTCCTGAGCAACATCCTCACAGAGGCGGATGCCTAACCGGGTCTTGGCATAGCCCTCGCTCCGTCGGTCGTCGCGGGGCGATGTGTTTCTCTGTTGCTGGGGGAAGTGGAGCTGATCGAATGATGGAGCAGTCACGCGAAGAAGCCAAAACAACGACACCGGAAGAGGTCGAGGGTACTCCTGTCTCCACGGCCACCGAGGTGGAGGCGACGGTCAGCCGGCTGCAGTCTGACCTGAAGGAGAAGACTGCCGAAGTGGAGGCCCTCAACGATCGGCTGTTGCGCCTCCACGCCGAGTTCGAGAATTATAAGAAACGAATGGCGCGCGAGCGAAGCGAGTTCATGAAGTTCGCCAATGAGGCTCTGATTCTTGGATTTCTGCCCATCCTGGACAACTTGGAGCGTGCCGTCGCCACGGCTAAATCGGGACGGGACGCACAGGGTGTCGCTGAAGGACTCGATATCATTTGTCGGCTGTTTCAGACCACCTTGGAAAAGGCCGGGGTAAAGGCCATCGAAGCGCTCGAGCATGAGTTCGACCCGAACCTCCATCAGGCCGTGGCCCAGGTGGAGTCCATTGATGGCCGGGACAACCTCGTGGTGGAAGAGGTTCAGAAAGGATATCTGCTTGAGGGGCGTCTCCTGCGACCGACGATGGTTAAGGTATCCAAAAAGAGAGTTTCAAGTTCTGAGTTTCGAGTTCCTGGTTCTGACGAGAATGAACCCGAAACGCGAAACCCGGAACGCGAAACCGTTGAGTGATGAGCAAGCGCGACTACTACGAGGTGCTTGGGGTGGACCGGGACGCCGGTCCCGAGGAGATCAAACGGGCCTACCGTCGGTTGGCCCATAAACATCACCCCGACAAGAACCCCGGGGACAAGGGATCAGAAGAGCGGTTCAAGGAGGCAACAGAGGCCTATGAGATCCTGAGCAATCCGGAGAAGCGGGCAACCTACGACCGGTTCGGTGTTGTCGGCGAAGGGGCAGGCATCGGGGGATTTGGAGATGTCGGGTTCGGCTCCGTCTTCGAGGATCTCTTCGAGGGATTTTTCGGAGGCGCTGCTCACCGGCCTACCTCCCGCGGTGCCGATCTCCGCTACAACCTCGAGATCAGCCTTGAGGAAGCGGCGCTCGGGGTGGAGAAGGAGATCACCATCCCACGGCAGGAGCCCTGCACAACCTGCAAAGGGACGGGCGCGAAGCCGGGGACATCTCCCACCACCTGCAGGTCCTGTAGAGGGAGCGGCCAGGTCCGATACTCGCAGGGGTTTCTCACGATCAGCCAGACCTGCTCGGCCTGCCGCGGCGAGGGACGCGTCATCGAGCATCTGTGCCGGGATTGCCGGGGCACGGGGCGGTCCCGGACCGACCGGTCGCTCACGGTGAGGATCCCGGCGGGCGTGGAGACCGGAACTCGATTGAAGCTGACCAGTGAGGGGGAGGCAGGTCCCCGGTGGGGTGATCGCGGCGATCTGTACGTCGTCATTTCTGTTCAGGAACACCCCCTCTTTTCACGACATGGCGACGACCTCTACTGTGAGGTTCCGGTCAGCTTTGTCCAGGCCGCCATGGGCGCCGAGTTGGAGATTCCGACCTTGTCCGGAATGGTCAATATCAAGATCCCACCCGGGACACAGTCCGGCTCCGAGTTCCGGCTGCGCGGGAAGGGGGTGCCCAGCTTACGTGGCCATGGCCGCGGCGACCTCGTGGTCAGGATCGTAGTCGAGGTGCCTACGAGGCTCACCGTGAAGCAGCGCGAATTGCTCGAAGCCTACGGCGAGCTCGAAAACGGAGACGGCAGCCCTCTGGTCAAAAGCTTCTTTGAGAAGGTCAAGAGCCTCTTCGGCTGACCTCTCCCCCGAGCATCGGAGGGACTCGACGGGGCCTCCGCGCACTGGCTCAGCCGGACATGGCGAATCTCCCTACGTCGAGGTCACCGTCACGACCTCTCCAGCCGCCGCCGATCTCGTCTCGACACTGCTCTTCGAATCGGGAGCCACGGCGATAGCCGTCACGGAAGGGGCATGGCCTCGCCTCCGCACGCACCTTCCAGACGATCCTGCTCTTCAGGCTCATCTCGCGCGTGTAAGAAGATATCTGACCTCCCTCCGCTCATGTGGCTGTGACCCTGGTCCCGCGAAGGTCCGCACCCGGCGCGTGTACGATCGCGGTTGGGCCGTCCGGTGGAAGCAGTTCTTTCGACCGGTGCGGATCGGAAGGCGCCTGGTGATTACACCTTCCTGGGAGCGCACTCCCGTGAAGGAGGGTGACATCATAGTGGAGCTTGACCCTGGAATGGCCTTTGGTACCGGGCAGCATGCCACGACAAGGATGTGTCTTGAATTGCTGGAAGAAGCCATGGAGCAGTTTAGAGTTCATAGTTCAGAGTTCAGAGATCATGGTTCAAAGCTGAAGGGCCGAAACGTGAAATCTATGAACTATGAACGACGAACTCCGAACCGTGGACCGGCGGTGCTGGACCTCGGGACGGGCTCCGGGCTGCTGGCGATTGCCGCGCTCCGATTCGGTGCGGGGAGAGTCCTCGCCCTGGACACCGACACAGTGGCCTGTCGGACTGCCTCGGAGAACATCAGACGCAACGGAGGGGACGGCCGGATCATCGTGAAGCACGGTTCGCTTGAGGCGGCTGGCAGACGGACACATGACGTGGTCCTTGCCAACCTGACGGCCGAACAGCTCATCAGCCTGGCCCCCCGCCTCACGCGGTCATTGCGGTCCAAGGGCCGCCTGATCGCGTCGGGGATCCTGAGGCATCAGGAGCGGAGAGTGGCGGAGACGTTCCGAGGATGCGGCTTGGTTGTGGAACGGGTGCGGCGAGGCCGCGAATGGGTTGGTCTGATGTCTCGCCGAGCCTCGGCGTCTCCTCGTGGCGCTCGCTGATGCGGCCAAAGTCACTCCACCGGTTCTGCGTGGAGCCGGCTCAGATCTGGGGCGGCCGGATCCGCTTCTCCAGCGAGCAGACGCATCAGATCGTCCGGGTGTTGAGAATGCGTCTCGGAGACACCCTGGCTGTCTTCGACGGCACTGGC
>JBGPUH010000080.1:0-9029 GCA_041491025.1 Methylomirabilis sp. (SeqCode) | reverse complement strand
TCACGCGACCTTTTCGATCTGTTTTGAAGTAAATGTCATACAAGGTGGCCGCAGGCGTGAGCACGTCAATATTCGGAGAATTCAAGGTGCCGCGTCGCCCTTTTCCATGTATGTTCAACTCGTTGTCTTGGTGTCCAGGGTTCTCGCCCTCCACCAAAGGCAAGATTACGGGGGTATAATCTGCACTAGAGACCTCTTGCCCTCCAACCCTGAAGTGTAGCTCTTCAGGTTGAAGCAGCAAGGATGGCTCTCTCCGGATTGTGTCGGACAACTCCATGGGAAAGGGGAAAGCTGGGTAACAACAAAGGCGCCCATCTCTGATGACGGACGCCTTTGGGACGAGGGGCTCGTGTCCGAGACCCTCTCATCGGTAGGCCTGAAGGTTCAGTCAATTACGGCAGCGTATAGGTCGCAGTGAAATCACGGTAGCCTTCGGCTCCGGCGGCCAAGGGCGCAAGGCGCCTCCCGGTGTAGGACCCGCTCCCCTGGATCCCCTTGAACCGGCCGCTCCCCTCGACATAGGAAAACGTCCCCCTCAACACGGAGATCTTCCCGCCTCGCTCAGCCGTCGTGGTGCCCTGCTCCTTGGTCACGAAGCTGGAGCCATCCTCGAAGGTATAGAGGGAATACCCCCAATGCGGGCCGCTCCCGTTGGTGTAGTCCACCGTGTACGTCGACGAGAAGGTCGCGAACTCCCCGTTCTCGAAGAACGCCAAGCCACCGCCCTCCCCTACCCCGACGATGTGGTCGGGGACGTCGCCGACCTGGAAGGTCGACTCCGTCTTGGTGGTGTGCTGACTCTGCCGCCACTTCAGGGTCTCCGCCCCCACATCCGTAGACACCAGAAGCAGCCCGATTCCCATCACCAGCAGACTGAGGACTCCCCAGTGCTGACAGCACGTTCTCATGGCCGACCCCCCTTGAGCGTACACTTCCTCACGCCCAGTGATTACCACTCATCTCAGCAGGTCCGTGCTCGTCATCCTTTCTCGCCTTGTCGTCGTGGTTCAGGGACTCCGGAATCGCCGCTCAGGCGGCGGGTCCCTATGTTATCTCCGACGCCCTTCGTCCAGCACGTCGGTGCGGAAGTACGATAGGGCGCGAGACGCTGCCCGATCGGCCGAGCGACGGACTTCCCTACTTCGCTGGAAGGGAGAGGTCTTGGAGGGAGGCGCCCTTCTTGGTAACGTAGAAGGCGAGCGCCTTGCCTGATGCGGTGGGGCTGGCGTTCTTCACATTGTGCACTTCACCAGGCTTGGTCTGGAACGCCTCCCCTGCTTTGAGGGTCACGGGTGACTTCCCCTGCGCCTCCAGGATGACGGAGCCCTCCAGGACGTACACGATCTCGTTGCCTGACTGCATGTGCTTGCCGCTCTCTGCTCCTGGCGGCAGGTCCCGGAGCACTAAGATAGCTTCCTTCCCCTTGACTCCTGCCAGCTCCGCCCTCTGCAGGATGGTCCCTCTCCCCAACTGTTGCTGGGCACTCAGCATCCGGCTACCAAGTACGCCCACCGCAATGCCCACCATCAACAGCACACCGATCAAGACCTGGATGCGCTTCATGGATCCCTCCTTTTGGAAAGTGAGTTTCAATTATTATATCACAGGTTTCACATCGAAGCCCAGTGGGGTTTCAAGAGTCCCGGATGGACACATTGTGGGAGGCACAGTAAGGTTCGGATTCTTTGCCCGCAATACACGCTTCGACCAATTGATGAAGATTTCGGGGGTATAATCTGCACCTCATGCCCACTGAAGGTTCAGCGAATCAAGAACTTGCCAAAGCCTCGTTCCGCGGAGCGCAGGGGAGCTGCAACCGGTATGTTCGATGGTAAGGTGGTACTTCTTGGTCAGGCGCCCGAAGCGGCTCAGAGCAGGTCAGGGCTGATCTCGGACATACACCGTAGCGTCGCATCGGCCTCATACTTTGAGAAAGGCGAGCCACGGCAGGCCGATGGTGAGATAGACGACGACGAACACCACCCCGAGGATCAGGCCCAGCAGCCAGAAGTGCGTGCTCCGAACGTATCCACTACCGTAGTAGATGGGCGACGGCCCCGTCCCATAGGGCGTAATGATGCCCATCATGCCCAGCGTGTAGCCGAGCAGCAGCGCCCACGCCAGGGGAGAGAAGCCGGGCATCTTGACGGCCACGCCGAGGAACACCGGGAGCAGCGCAGTCGTGTGGGCGGTTATGCTGGCGAAGAGGTAGTGGAGCGCGAAGAACGTCCCCACCAGGAGCGCCGCCGCGGCCACGGTTCCCAGGCCGATAAGCGCGTGGGCGATCGCATTCGCCAGCCAGTCAACGAACTTCACCTGGGCCAGTCCACTCGCCAGCGTCACCAGCGTGGCAAACCACACCAGCGTATCCCACGCCTGCCGATTCGAGAGGACGTCGATCCACGTCACCACACCACAACTCACCATCAGGACAACCACCACGACGGCGGCGAGGGTCGGATCAATGTACTTCGTTCCGCCGATCCACAAGGCCAGCGCCAACGCAACGAGGACGAGGAGGGTGATCTCTCGCTTGCTCGGAGGTCCCATCTGCCCAAGCTGTTCGGCCGCCCACCTGGGAGCCTCGGGCGACGATCGAATCTCCGGTGGGTAGATCACGTAGACGAGGAACGGCACAAGGAGGAACAGGACGATCCCCACCGGCGCGAAGCCCGTGAACCACTGGGTCCAGGAGATCGTGACATGGATGGTCTTCTCAATCAACGCGAGGGCGAGGACGTTCGGTGCGAGCGCCGTGAGGAACATGCTGCTGGTCACACAGGTCACCGCCAGAGCCGTGTATATCAGGTAGGCGCCCATCTTTCGGGCCGTGCCGTCGTCGGGCCCCGAGCCGAACAGTTCCGGGATATTGCGGATGACTGGGTAGATGGTGCCGCCGCTGCGCGCCGTGTTGGACGGTGTGAACGGGGCGAGGGCCAGATCGGTAAAGGCGATGGCGTACCCGAGGCCGAGCGTTCGCCGGCCCATGGCCCGGATCAGCATCAGCGCTATGCGCTTCCCGAGGCCGGTCTTCGAGTAGCCGAGAGCGAACATGTACGCGGCGAAGATGAGCCAGACCGTGCTATTGGAGAAGCCGCTGAGCGCCCAGCTTGTGGCCCGGGCCGGCTCGGCGTATACGAGCCCGGAGACGGCGGCGATCACCACTCCGGCAAGACCGACGGCAGCGGCCGGGATGGGCTCGGTGATGACGCCGACGATCACCGCGGCGAAGAGCGCGAAGTAGCGCCAAGCGCTTGGGGACAGGCCGCCCGGAGTAGGCACGAGGGCCAGGGCGATGCCGACGACGAGCGGTGCCGCGATCCGGATCGCTGCCCGGCGAGTGGATCCATGCTTGTCCACAGCAGTCTCCTTGCGCCGCCATGACGCCCTGAGGTGACTGAATAGATTAGAGAAGCGTACGGCCCTTTCGATTGGAGCGCCGGGGCAACGACCCGCTTGCCTGCGCCAAGAACACGAACGTCCTCTCGGGCGGACTTACACCCGAGAGAGCGTTACTGTTGCGAGGCGCGCCACCCAGATTGCGAGGGTTGCAGAGGCACTGTCTCTACCCCGACCATCTCTATTACCTCCGCCTCTTTCACGGCAAATCTCTAGTACACTTTCCCAAGGGATGTCAAGCTCTTTTGGAGCTGCACTCGCGTGGCCGCCAGTGTAGATTTCACTTACAACTCGTCATCCCCGGTTAGTGCATATTACGGGGGTGTAGTCTGCACTCCACTCGGTGGCAGACGCGGTTCCCGTGGGCACCCCTAGCATACACTCTGCCACCTCATGCACGGCTCCCAGGGAACCTTCAGATAATCGCGTCGCGGAGGCGGGCCGAACTCTCAACGGGATTCTGGCCTGCTTCCCTGACGGGGCGACGATCCGAATCACATACCCAGCGGCCTACTGCCGCCTAACAGCCTCGAGCTAAGCCGCTCGGCGGCTCAGGTTCACCCCGCCCCACTCTCGCATGACTTGGCAGGCAAGACAAGCGTGCATTTTCGGCAGCCAGCCGAGTCGGCTTCAGCGAGTTGTTGGGCCGCTCTTGGACTTCTTTAGCGCGGTGGTGTGAGATCTCTTTATGCGCTTATCGACGCCTTGGGCCTTGGCCGCCTTCTTCCGTTGCGAAGGAGGTGAGGGCCGAGTGGGTTTCCTGGCGCGAGTGGACTGCGCGGCGAGGGCCTCGTATGGGGGGGCTGGATTCGCGGACTGCTCTCCTACCGTCTTGCGGCAGCACTTCGCTCTGAAAGATGAGTTTAGCTTTCGAGAACAGGGTCGATGTCTCTGCAGTCAGTCGATGCGCCGCCATCCGACAATACTCTGGGTCGATGTCAAGGCCGATGCTATTTCGACCTGCCTTGAGAGCGGCCAGCATTGTGGTGCCTGTCCCGGAGAACGGATCGAGGACGGTATCGCCATAGAACGAGAACATGCGAACAAGCCGCGATGCCAATTCGAGTGGAAAGGGCGCTGGGTGCTGTCGGGTTGACGCGCCGGTAATCGTCCAGAATTGCCTAAACCACGCGTTGTAGTCCTCTTTGCCTATCATGCTGAGCCGGCGCTGATCTAACGTAGGCTTTCGATAGCCTCCGGGCTTGCGTTGCATCAGTATGAACTCGATGTCATTCTTGATTATGGCATTGGGCTCGTAGGGCTTACCTAGAAACTTCGTGCCATTGTTCACTTCGTAGTTGGCGTTGGCGATCTTGTGCCAAATGATCGGATTCAGGTTGTCGAAACCGAATTTCCGGCAGATGACCGAGATGTCCGAATGGAGCGGGAAGACGACATGACGGCCGAACGCACGCCGAGAGAGGCAGACATCGCCAACGACGCAGACAAGCCTGCCCCCAGGAACGAGAACGCGGTAGGCGTGCTTCCATACTTTGGTGAGCTCCCCAAGGAACTGTTCGTAGTCTTCTAGGTGGCCGAGCTGAGAAGGATTCTCGTTGTAGCGTTTCAGGTTCCAGTATGGTGGAGACGTTACTACAAGGTGGACAGACTGCTCCGGGATGAAATCCATGTTGCGTGCGTCGGCAAGGATGAGCCGGTGCGTAGTTGGGGCATTCTCGAGGGAGTCGCTACTGGGAGTTGGCTGCGGCATGGGAATGCAACGCTTTCGCGAACGCGGAGAAGGTGAGGTCTGAGGCGGGCTCGATGAAGGAACCGGTTGATCCTGTTTGGCTGTCGGACATGATGAAGGAAGATGCCGTGTAGTGGCGTTCTCGCACAAGCTTGCGGCAGAACAACTCATATCGCTTAGCGTACGAAGCATCGACAAACTCGGGAAAGACCTTGAAGTGGGGCTCCTTCACCCTAACAGGCTTGGTTGAGGCGGGACATGTCTCGAGCATGAAGAAATAGGCCAAGAATGGTTGCGGTCCACTCTGGAATGCTCCTTCGCGGAACGCGGTCCAGATGTCGAGAGCCGATCCCATAGCCTCTTCAGTCCGGTTGTTGAAGTTGTTGCCAAAGGACGGGCCAACCTGAGACTTGACCTCTAGCGCGAGAAGCAATTGCCCTTCCTTCACGACTAGCAGATCCCATTCTTTGGTAGGGCGAAAGAAGCCAGGGAGCTCGAGCGCCTTCTTGAAGAAAACGCACTCCTGGGGTATTCCCGCTTCGACGACGATATCGCGGAACAGGCGGATAATTCCGTCCATTTGAGCGCCGCCAGTCACCGCACTTCTAAGGCCCTGGTCAGCGCGGCCGCCCGTGATCTGTCTCTGTTGCTGACCAGCTCTCGTCGCCCAGTATTGGGCGATTGCGGCCGCAGCGGCTTGAGGGAATCTCGCCATCGTATGCGGGGCAGTCATGGGAGAGATTCTAAGGGAAAGTGCACGGTTTTGGAAGCGCTGGAAGACAACTCGCCGCCGCGGAGCGGCCCAACTAGAAATGGACAGACCTGTCTAATACCCCGAACACTTCAGCGTCCTGCAGCCTATTTCCTCGCCCATGGATCGGAAGGCGATCGCATCCCCTGGATTGTAAGGGGGCAGCCCGGCCAGATCGATGTTCTCCCCATCGCGTTAGGCTGCCGCCTCTTGCAGTCTATTCCACTCAAGTGGCGATCCCTCGGCAGGCCGCAGCGGCTGCCTCCCGGCCCCAGCCGTCAGTCGGCCGGACTTCGGACGCTGCCCCAACCGCGTTCAGGGTGTGGGTGTAGATCATGGTACCCGTGCCTCCCTCACCCCTATTATCTGCTCTTCCTCGCGCCCAAAACACCAACACCCTCTCAGGCCGAGTTACACCCTGGAGGGCGTTGCTGAGCAGTCCGCCGACTAACGTTGCGGGGAGTGGCTGATGTATTATTGTCACCCCGGGGGCATCACATCACCTACGTGGAGCCAGCATGTCACCTCCTCCGCAGGGCTGTCAAGCCTTTTGTGAGCGCCATACTGGCAGAGAGGCCAGTGTAGATTACAACCATTAATCTGCACCAGCCGACTTCATTTGGGAGAAAGCTCCCGCCAGTTGCAACACCGCATTAGGCGAATCGTGGCACGAACCGGCGAACCCTCCGGCAGAATTTCGTCCTCCGCGCCGAAGCGGTCGCGTAGCTCTCGCTCCTCCAGGACGCCGATGAGGGAGAGGCGTGGTGCACGCCACCTCGTGGACGGGAAGGGTGCAGGCTTAGGGTGGAGGGGCTCAGCATCTTTGGGTGAAAATGCTGGGACCGTGACACCTCAATGCGTTAAGGCTTCGGGGGAACGGAAGACGCCATCGTTACTCGCCTATTTGTGAGAGATATGGGTTGTCGACGGCTCCTCGCACCGCGTCGAGCCCAGTCGAAGAGGCGGACACCGAGCAAGATGGCCAGCAGGGCGGCATACACGAAGGGATCGTTCACGCCCTTCTTCGCGAGCCACAGGTAATGCAGCACGGCCAGCACGCCGATGACGTACACCAGCCTGTGCAAGCGTCGCCAGTTCTTCGCACCCAACCGCTTGATCATGCGTGTTGTGGAGGTGGCGGCCAGGGGCATCAGCAGGGTCAGCGCGAGAACGCCGACCGTGATATAGGGCCGCTTCACGACATCGGCCATCATCTCGTTCCAGTCAAAGAAATGGTCCACCGCAATCCAGATGGTGAAATGGAGGCAGGCATAGAAAAACGCAAACAACCCGAGCAGGCGCCGCAAGCTCATCTGCCAGGAGATCTTGAACGTCATCCGGAGTGGGGTCAACGCCAGGCTTGCGAGCAGGAGTCTGAGCGTCGTATCGCCTAGCAGGTTGGTGGCATACGAGATCGGATTGGCCCCGAGCCGATCGGTGGAATAGCGATAGAACAGCGTGAGAAGGGGCAGGAGCGCAACGCCCCATATCGCGCCCTTCACGATGATGCGAGTCCGCCGGGACATGGGGCTAGTAGGACTTCCCGAGATCCATCCCCGTGTACAGCGATGCGACCTGGTCCTCGTATCCGTTGAACATGAGCGTCTTCCGCCGCCTGAACTCACCGATGCGCCGCTCGGTCGCCTGGCTCCAGCGAGGATGATCGACGGTACTGTTCACGTTGGAGTAGAAGCCGTATTCCCTGGGCGCCGCCTTTTCCCACGTGGTCTTGGGTTGCTCGGCGACGAAGCGAATTCGGACGATCGACTTTGCGCTCTTGAAACCGTACTTCCACGGCACAACGACGCGGATCGGGGCCCCGTCCTGGTTCGGCAACACCTGCCCGTACAGCCCGAAGGTCAACAACGTCAACGGCTGAAGTGCCTCATCCAGCCGCAGGCCCTCGACATAGGGCCACTCCAGGGACGAAAAGCTGAGGAAACCCTGCCGCTGCCCAGGGAACTGCTGAGGATCGAGGAGCGACGTAAACTCGACGAATTTCGCCTTGCTCGTCGGTTCTACCCGCTTGATGAGCGACGCCAGCGGATACCCGATCCACGGGATCACCATTGACCACCCCTCGACGCAGCGGAGGCGGTATACCCTCTCCTCCAGTGGGAAGAGCCGCACGAGCTCATCGACGTCGTACCGCTTGGGGCGCGACACGTGCCCATCGACCAGGACTGTCCAGGGGCGGGTCTTGAGCATGTGCGCAAGCCGAGCGGGGTCATCCTTGTTCGTGCCGAATTCGTAAAAGTTATTGTAGGTGGTGATGCTCTCGAGCGTCGTGGGGGAATCCGCCACCGTGAACCGCTCGTTGCGGGTCGCCTTGAGGCGTTCACCGGCTGGCACTGCCGAAGCAGCCGGCATGGACGGCGCCAGCGCCAAGGCCGCCATCCCCAGCAGAAACGACCGCCGGTTCAGGTAAAGGTGGAAGTCCGTGATCTCCGACGCTTTAATATCCGGGGCATGTCGGATCAGCATGTGAGCCTCCATGAACTCTCGGATCTCAAAACCATTTCGCCGCGGATTGCCCGGTACATGTCCCCCACGCGTCGGCCTTCAGATCGATCCATGGCACGTGGAAGACTCCTTACCCTCTTAGACGCGCCTCAGCGTTCGATGGATTCTCCCCTCCGCAATGGCCCGAAGCCGGGCCAACGACTGTGCGTCTTCCGACGGTGAGCCTTCAAACACCCCGGATCGACCCCGGGTCTTTGGGTGATCGAGACGCCTCCTCCTCCTGGAGGAACGCCTGCGATGAACGCTTCGGCCCCTTCCACTGACGAAGAAAGAACCAAGCGTAGAGCAGTGCGAGCAGGATCACGTTGGGGATGAAAATCGCCGGCATCCCCCACGGCCAGCCGTTCACCTTGAAATCCGACATCGGCCAGAGAAACGGAGTGGGAAAAAATCGATAGGAATGCGTGAAGATATCAAAGATAATATGAAGCCCCCAGGCGCACGCCTCCCAGATCGGCTTCCGGAACACCACCCACAGGAGCGCGAACGCTACGACGAAGACGACCAGGCTGTGCGTGACGCTGTACGCTCGATGGACGTATGCCGGGATGAGAGACGGGTCAGGGGGTTCCTGAGAAAAGTGCGGACGTTGAGCAAGGCCAAGGTACACGGCGACGAAAAAAGGACCGAAGGAAAAAAGATCCGGGAGAATGCCAAAGAAAAACG
>JBGPUH010000079.1:0-9049 GCA_041491025.1 Methylomirabilis sp. (SeqCode) | reverse complement strand
GGATCAGAAGATCCCTATGCCCTGCGGCGTCTCGGACAGGGGACGGTGCAGATCCTTTTGAGTACAGGGATCGACCTGCGGTTGTCCGAACCAATTGTCAAAAGCCTCGAGCTGTTCGGGGATCGCCTGACCCGGCCAAAGGAGCGTGCAGCGCAAGAGGTCATGGGGTTTCTGGCGGCCAGACTCCATCTGATCCTGACGGAACGGGGAATACCTGGCGACCTGGTGGACGCCGTCCTGTCCGTCGATGCCGAGCGGGTACCAGGGGCTGGGAAGCGTGCCGAGGCCTTGGTTGCCTTCCGACAAGAGCCCGACTTCGGAGAGCTCGCGGTGGCTTTCAAAAGGGTGATCAATATCCTTCCAAGGGGTTTCTCCAAGCCGGTCGATCCCAACCGGTTCGTGACGAGCGCCGAGCGAGCCCTTCATGGCGAAGCGGCCAACCTCCGAGCTGACACGGAGCACTTGGTTCGGGCAGGGGACTACTTCCGAGCATTGCAACGGATCGCTGCCATCCGCCCCATCGTGGACATGTTCTTCGAGGAGGTTCTGGTGATGGCCGACGATCGCGACCTCCAAGAGAACCGTTTGGCCATCTTGAAGGAGGTTGCGGATCTGTTTTCCGGGATCGCAGATTTCAGCAAGGTCGCGGTCGTGCCCTGATCCGATCGCTGAAGAGCGAAAAGAAACAACCGAGGAGGCGATCAGTGCAAGGCGGAATGACATGGCGATAAGCTTGTCGATGCGGTCGAAGGGCCCGAAGGCCGGTGTCACAGCCAGCCGGGCACGGATGTGAGTCGGGCAGTGCAGGGAAACAGGCCTATCCCTTTCTGGGGGGATAGGCCGTTGTGTTTTGTGGGCTATGGCTTCTAGCCGGGATAGACGCTTCATCCTCTGGTTTGAGGAGATCGGGGCGGATGATGCACCTCTTGTGGGGGGCAAGAGCGCCCTGCAGGGTGAGGTGATGCGTCACCTCGGCCGACACGGGGCGCGTGTCCCGCCAGGCTTCGCGGTCACCGCGCCGGCGTACCGTCACTTTGTGAGGGAGGCCGGGTTGCTCCCAGACCTCAAGCGGGTGATGAGCGGCCTGGACCACCGGGATCCCGAAGGTGTGGCCCTTAGGGCAAGGCAGGCCCGCGACCTTTTCCTCCGGGCGAAATTCCCCCCCAATCTGGAGGGGGAGATCACAAAGGCTTACTGGAAGCTTTGCTCTCGGAGAAGCTCTGGCGCAATTTCGGTGGCTGTCCGGTCCAGCGTTGTACAGGAGCAGCTCTCGGAAGCGCCCGTCGGCCTTCATGACAGCTTTTTCAATCTCAAGGGGGAATACGCTGTCATCGATGGCTGCCGAAGTTGCTTCGCCTCGCTCTTCACCGCAAGAGCCCTCACTGAAATGGCCGCCAGGCGGATCGATCCGGTGAGTTCAGTGCTCGCCCTCAGTGTACAGCAGATGGTGAGGAGCGACGCAGCCTGTTCAGGGCTCATGACAGGCTTTGATCCCCACTCAGGCTTCTCCGAGGTGATCGTTATCCAGGGGAGTTACGGCATGCGCCGTTCCTCTGGAGAGGAAGGCGCAACCCCCGACGAATTCTTCGTCCACAAGCCGACCTTGAGGAAGGGGTTCAGGTCGGTGGTGAGCAGGCGCCTGGGGACAAAGGCATGGAAGTGGGTGCCCGACCCTGATCGTGCTCTCATGTCGGTCCCGGTGCCGAAACGGGATCGTGAGCGATACATTCTGAGCGACGATGAAGCGCTAGAACTGGCGCGCGCCGCGCTGTCTGTGGAGGCGCACCTGAGCCGACCAGCGGAAGTGAGTTGGGCAAAGGATGGCGATGGCATCAGCGCCGGGAGCGGGATGCTGTTCCTGCTGCGGATACGGCCTGTGGTGCCGCGGTCGCGCCCCATTGAGTTTACCACCTGCATCATGGAGTCGTCGGGCGAACCCCACGAGGTTCTGCTGCGGGGGAGGGGTTTCGGGGGCACGATTGGTTGCGGAAAGGTAAGACTCATAGGGGATGCGGCTCGAATCAACGAATTCACGGTGGGGAGCGTGCTGGTCACCGAAGCCACCGACACGGAATGGGAGCAGGCCATGCAGGCCGCCGCGGCAGTGGTCATCATCCGAGACGATCGCAGCGGCCACGCGGCCCGCTTCTGCAGCGAGCTTGGCTTGCCGTGCCTGGTCGGCGCCGGTCCGGCCGCGGCACTTCTGGTCGACGGGATGAACGTGACTGTGGACTGCCGGAACGAAATAGGCATTGTGACGAAGGGGCTTCGGTCGTCTCGGGTGGAACGGGTGCGACCGGCGGACCTCCCGCGAACCAAGGCTGGACTGATGTTAATCGCGGGGCCCCCGGATCGCGTCTTTTTCGAGGCCCGGTATCCGACGGATGGGGTGGGAATGGTGGCCTTGGACGCCATCATTGAGGAGCAAGTCGGCATTCATCCTCTTGCCTTTCTCGACTTCGATCAGCTCCAGGAGATGAAAGATCAGGGCCTCGGAGATGGTACGGCGCTCGCCGCGCTGGTGGAAGCCATACAGGGGCGCACGGGGCCGTATCGTAACAAGGCCGACTGGCTCGTCGATTACCTCTCCTGTGCGATCGGTTCGCTCGCTGCCGGTTCCTACCGTGAGGTGTCCGGTCAGGTGAAGGGGGATGTTCTGGTCCGGCTCTCGGCCCTCAGCTCAGATCGATACATGCGCCTGCTGGGCGGAGATCGATATGAGCCGAAGCCTGGGGACCCACTCCGCGATCTACGGGGTGCAGGGCGCCACTGCCACTCGGTATATGGGCGTGCCTTCTTCCTGGAATGCCAGGCGATCAAGCGCGTCAGGGAGGAGATGGGGCTGAGGAACATCAAGCTGATTGCCCCGGTCTGCCGTACGCCGGAAGAGGGGCGGCGACTTCTCATGCTGCTGGAGAGGCACGGTTTAGTTCGGGGTGAGGACGGTCTGGAGATCTTTCTGCAGGTTCAGACCCCCAGCAATCTCTTCCTCATCGAACAATTTGGTCGTCTCTTCGACGGCTTCATCGTCGAGGCTGAGGATCTCCTATCCTTGGCCACAGGCGTAGGCGAAGCCGGCCGCGACGACGGGCTCTTCAGGGAGGGGGCGGCGGCTGCAAGACGCTTCTGCGGCGAGCTGCTGAAGGGGGCAAGTCGGCTGCGACCGCAGCGCAGGGTCGGCTTCTGCGCAAGGGACCCGGAGGCGATCCCTTCTTGGATTGCCTTCTTTGCCGGGATGGGCGCAGACTTTATCGCCACGCGGCCGAATAAACTGGTTGCGACGAGGCTGATCGTGGCCTACGCTGAGCTTGCCAGACAGGAGCGAAAACAGTTGGTGCTTCTGGAAGCGGACCCTGTCACGGGTCGCGAGAACATTCAGTTCGGCGTGCCCCTCGGGTGGCTAAAAGATCGGGCGAAGCGGTGGGCCCTGCATGTGGCAGGGCAGGTGTGGGAGCTCCCGGTCGATGGCAGGAGGGCCGTCGCCGCTTTCCTGGGCGCCATCGCGCCAAGGGTTCAGGTCGAACGCCCGGGAGAAAAGCATGAGCTGTTCTGCTGGCGTGCTGAGGATGTGGATGCAGTGAAGGAGAAGCGAGGGAAGGGGATAAGGTCGGTCAGGGTGCGACCGGTCGGTAGCCTGGATATTCGTGAACTGGTGGAGGTCGCTCAGCTCTGGAATAATCAGACCCGCGCCGCCGGTCGAAGGGGGCCAGAAGCTGACTCGGCGAAGGTCCGCAGGCTGATCAAGCGATTCGAAAACGCCAGGGCCGAGGCCGTCGCCCACACGTTCACCACGGTAGTGACGGAGCTGTTCAGTAGAGAGAGGCAACAAGGCTAGTGGCAAGAGCATGCCCCCTGGAGAGCCGCGAGCGTAACACCGCCCAGAACTTCTGAGTGTCCCTCTTGAGAGTGTTCTCTATGAGTGACACATGGTGCCTGCCCAGGGACCTTCCCGCGCTCGCGGGCGACGTCCACTGACGGGCACACAGTGCGAGGGCTGATGATGGAAGCAGACATCTTGGAGCGAATCAACCGGGGAATCATCCTCAGGACCGGGGCGTATCTGACGAACGATCACTTCGTCCTGCCCTCGGGTCGCCATGCGCAGGAGTATGTGGAAAAGGCCTTGGCCACCACCGAGCCGGGCTTCACCGAGGGGTTGGGAGACGTGATTGCCAAGCATTTCGCGGACGAGCCGATCGATCTTGTGCTCACCACCGGCTACGGCGCTTCCCTTCTGGGCCATTGCGTTGCGCGTGCCCATCCCTCACGACCGCGCTTCATCTATGCCAGCAAACATCGTAACGGATCGGGTGCCAGCCAGGTCTCTCTTCCGAGAGAGTTCCGGCCGTACTTTGCTGGCGCCCCCAGAGTCCTGATTGTCGAAGACATCCTCACCACCGGGGAGACAGTGAGCGGGCTCATTGACTTGGTCAAATCACTGGGGGGCAGGGTGGTTGGGATCGGGACACTCTGGCGCAGGAGCAAGAAGGTGAAGTTCAAGTTCCCCCTATTCACCTTGGTCGATCGGGAATTCCCGACGTACGCGCCGAAGGACTGCCCGATGTGTCGGAAAGGTATTCCGATTAACCGGGAAATCTCCTCCGAGCCCACGTCGCAGCGCTCCCGCCCAAGGGTGACGGGCGCTCACTGAAGGTCATGCCTCGAATCGGCGCGTCTCCCCGTCGCTTTTCGGACTTGGAGGGTGTGAGCCTCGAGTGGGAGGAATGCCTCGCCTTGGGGGAGCGCGCGTCCTCGGAGACCGGCGCCTTTCCGCATTCGGTGCGGGCAGTAGGCGAGAAGTTTGAAGCGATGCTCGCCTGTCCCAACCCGCGCTGTCAAGATGGAGGGCTCGAGGTCGGATTCCTCGTGGAATCGATGATCAGCGACCGGCTAAATGAAAGGATCGGGTTGCTGGTCTGCATCGGATGGGAGCGAGAGCAGGGCAGCAAGACGGCGAGAACCCCTTGCACAGCATTGATCAGATATCGAATCCGGCTGAGCTATCGTGGGCCGGTCGGGCGGGTCCCCCGGAAGGACATGAATGGGAAGGAAGAGGAATCTTAACCACAACAACGATGATACTCACAGAGGAGCCTGGCGTGACCATCGTATCTTTGCTCTTGCGGGCGTGTATCGGTCTGACTGTGCTCTCGGTAGTACTTCCCGCTCTCTCCTGGGCGGAGCCATTGATGGATTCTTCGTCTTCAGGCGTAGGAAACAGGACCGACTTGAGGGTCACTGTAGCGGAGGAGACGGAGGCGATCGCGGCGCGAACCATCGCGCTTGCCGACAATTCGCCGGGGGGCGGAACGACGAGCGAGGCGGCCATCCGGCCAGAAGAAGGATTCCGGGCGGGGACGTGGCACTTGGGCTTGATGGGTGGCTACAGTGTCATTCATAGGGTGTTTCAGAATAGAGCAGCCAATGTTCACTTCGCCCCCCTGCTTCCGCAGATCGGCTACACGATCACCGATGTGCATGGCCCTGTCCCGATCAGGGGCAGCGTAGAACTTATTCTTGAACCGACCTTCTTGATCACGACCTCGCCCAGCACGACGTTCGGCGAAGGGGCAAGCCTTCTGCTGCGGTATAATTTCGTGACGGGCACCCGGTGGGTACCGTTCTTCGACCTTGGCATGGGAATTCTTCACTGGAACCTCCGCCTGCCCAATATCCTCGCAACCCAGTTCAACTTCACACTTCAGCTCGGTCCAGGGGTTCATTACTTCGCAACCGATCATCTGGCGATTACCGGGCAGGCTCGATTTTACCACATCTCTAATGGCGGAATCGACAGCCCCAACGTCGGCGTCAACTCGAGCGTGTACCTGCTCGGCATCTCCTATTTCTTCTAGGGAAAGCTCCTAGCAATCAGCAGTCAGCTACCAGCAAGACACAAAAAAAGCTGAAGGCTGATTGCTGAAAGCTGATCGCGTCTTTTCTAGCTTACTCCTTGCTGCCGCCGCGCACCCACTTGTTGGGTGTCCCGTCCAGCGGCGCATCCTCGCCAGGTCGCCACAGGGCTACCTGCTCGATCTGTTTGGCGAGGGCGAAGTCCTTCTCCGTGATCCCGCCGGCATTGTGGGTCCGGAGCTTCACCCAGACTTTCCCCCAGGTGACCTCCACGTCCGGGTGGTGCCAGGCGGCCTCTGCCAGGTAGCCGATGGCATTGACAAGCATGAGGGTTGTTGGCCAGCCATCGGTGTTGAACTTTCTCCTGATCCATCGCCCTTCCAGATACCAACCAGGCAGTTCTTGCTCCAGCCGCTTGACAACTTGATCGTCGGGAATCACCGGGTACTCCTTGGTTTTCGTCGTCATGGGTAGTTCCTCCTTTGCAGGTGCCTACGGTCGAGGTAGCTCGTATAGTGTAGTGCAGCCATTCGTCCGATGGCAAGCAAATCGCCATGTCCAACTTGACCGATGTGACCCATACGACCTCTTGAAACGCTCCCAACCCTCGCCTCTGCTCGATGCCACTCCGAGCCTGAGGTTGAAGAGACCAGCCTGCTGCTCGGTCCGACCGATTCCACGCGGCCGACAAAGGCCCCCTCACATCGGGCGGACTATCTTCCTATTGATTGAGCCCACACCTGGAAGGTCACTGGGATCATGAGGGGTCTTGCGAGGATAGCTCGGACGGTGTTGAAAGCAGAAGAGGCAGGCAAGCTAGAGGCGAAGATGCTCGTCGCGATGAGCCAGTTTCTTGAAGGACGTTAGCAGGAATCCGTGGTGTCTCCCGCCTCGCTTCCCCGCTCGCGAGCTCCCAGATACAGCCATCAGGAATGATTATTTTGCGCCGCTACCACCTTCTCTTTAGAATGTTCGATGATCCATTGGATCATCGGAGAGGTTCCTTACTTGGTCCCCAAGGTATTTGTGCAGATTGTGGCTTACGGGTGTGCCTTCCTGTACTTCACGCCTTCGTATCGGGGGCCGGCAATCTCTCTGAGCCGTCTCAGGTCATGCTTTGCTTCCATCCATCGCACCGAGCCGGAGATGGAGCGCATCATGAGGGAGGTTGTGCGGGCGTATCCGCCTGTGTAGCGGACCCCGCGAAGCAGCTCCCCGTCGGTGATTCCGGTAACGGCCACAAAAACGTTATGCCCCTTGCAGAGGTCATCCACAGTAAAAACGCGATCCAAATCGTGGCCCTCGTCGACAAGGATCTGTCGTTCCCGCTCATCCCTTGGCCAGAGCCTGCACTGCATGTCTCCGCCCAGGCACTTTAATGCACAGGCCATGAGCACCGCTTCCGGCGACCCCCCGGTCCCCATAAGGAGATCAATGCCGGTGTCCTCCTCCATAGCGGCCATAATTCCAGGCGCGACGTCCCCTTCGCTGATAAGTTTGATTCTGGCGCCGGCTTCCCTCACCTCTTTGATCAGCCGTTCGTGCCGTGGCCGATCCAGCATGACTACCGTCAGATCGTCCACCTCTCGGTTTTCCGCTTCGGCGACCCGTCGCAGGTTCTCCCGGACAGGAGCGTTGATATTAATTGCTCCCTTGGCATTGGGGCCAACGACGATCTTATCGATATAGGCAAGATGGGTGAAGAACAGTGTGTTCCGCTCGGCGACTGCCACAACCGAGAGTGCGCCTGGCCGGCCGTTAGCGAGGAGTGTCACCCCGTCGATCGGGTCCACCGCAACATCGACAGCAGGGGGAGAGCCTGTCCCGACCCTTTCCCCGATGTAGAGCATGGGGGCTTGGTTCTTCTCACCCTCACCGATCACTACCGTGCCGTCGATGTCCAACGAGTTCAGGGTATAGCGCATCGCGTCTACAGCGGCTTGATCCGCGGCGTCCCGGTCGCGACGACCCATCAGGCGGGCCGCAGCCAGGGCTGCAGCCTCCGTGACCCTGACGAGCTCCAGAGCCAAGTTTCGATCCATCGGCTCGGTCATAGTATCGTTGCCCTCCCCTTCGTTTTTGCCGGTGACTATCTGTTGCTTCCGGCAGTTAAGAATTGTGGCATTCGATAATGCGGTGGTCTGCTGTCTCCTCTGCGAGGCGCCGTCCGTGGGTCGCCGCCTGGCAAGCCATTGTTGGCTTCCCAGGCTCTGGAGAGCGGCCCCGCCTCACTGGATCATGCCCCGTGGAGGCGGCAACCCTACGGCAATTCAGGTGAGGAGCTCCTTCGCCCTAGACACCACATGATCGGCCGTGAACCCGAAGCTCTTCATGAGTACGTGATACGGGGCCGAGGCTCCATACCGTGTCATGCCCACCACGCCCCCACAGGAACCGACGTAGCGGTGCCAGCCCTGCGGAGAGCCCGCCTCGATCGCGAGACGAGCGGTCACTGCTGGCGGAAGCACCTCGTCGCGGTACGAGTCTGGCTGCTGGTCGAACAGCTCCCAGCTTGGCATGCTGACCACGCGCGCCGCGATCCCCTGGGCGTTGAGGAGCTCCCGAGCCTCCAAGGCCAGGTGGACCTCCGAACCGGTGGCGATGAGAACGATGCGAGGATGACCGCGCTCGGCTTCGGCCAGGATGTACGCCCCCCTTAACAGCAGATCGGCGGGGGGGAATTTGGTCCGGTCGAGAACCGGAAGCTTCTGCCTGGTAAGGGCCAGGGCCACGGGTCCGTGCTGGTGCTCGAGGGCGGCGCGCCAGGCTACGGCGGTTTCCGTCGCGTCTGCCGGGCGAATCACCGTGAGATTCGGCATCGCCCGAAGAGCGGCCAGGTGCTCAATCGGCTGGTGGGTGGGGCCATCTTCGCCCAAGCCGATGCTGTCATGGGTGAACACATAGATCACGTGTATGTGCGAGAGCGCAGCCACCCGGATCGCAGGACGCATGTAGTCGGAGAAGATGAGAAAGGTCCCGCCGTAGGGGATGACGCCCCTGTGCAGCGCCATGCCGTTTAGGATCGAGCCCATCGCGTGCTCTCGCACGCCGAAGTGAAAATTCCGCGCGCCGGGGCTCGACTTCTGGAAATCGCCGTACCCCTTGAGATAGGTATTGTTCGATGGCGTGAGATCCGCCGAGCCGCCGATGAGCGTCGGCAGATGCGGCGCGATGGCATTGAGCACTTTACCGGACG
>JBGPUH010000078.1:0-9119 GCA_041491025.1 Methylomirabilis sp. (SeqCode) | reverse complement strand
GCCACCGGCATAAAACGCCCTCGCCATTCGCCAGTAGTCTGACTTCCGGCTCTCGGGCTCATAGATCGGGCCCGGCGACTGGTAGATCCGGCCCACTTCGGCCAGGGGCACCGCCAGAAGGCCCCCGAATGGCGGGTCTTGCTTCTGGAGCTGGGGGAGACTCGATTTCTTCAGGACGCCGAGGCGGTTCAGGTCCTCGATTTCCCTGATGGCGGTCGGGGTCAGGCGGACGGCTTCCATCCTGCGCCGAAAATGGGGCGAGTGATCATACGCATGCTTCACAACAGCCTGAAGCCGCTTTGCCTGATAGGCTTGGCGGCGCTCTGCCGGCATCGCCTCGAGCTCTGGATCATAGAGCCCCGGACTGCGATCGATTCCTGTCGTCACCAGATCGATTGTCCCGATGATGCGAGCGGATTACATGAATTGCCGTTGCGGGGGAACGAGCCCCCTCGGCGCCGCTCGGGGCAAGACCCTTCGGCGTGCCTCAGAGCAGGCCCGCTTCGACAAGGCTCAGCGCAGGCTTCGACAAAGCTCAGGGCAGGCCCTGCAATCTCGAAACAGTGGAATTGCTCTGATCCTTGCAGTTGCCCGCATTGACAACGCAAGAGCATTCGTGACTCCCCATTACTTGTTCGGAAACTTCCCCTCAAAAAATACCAGGTCGTCCCCCTCCTGGCTTGTGATGTACGCCACCCCTTCCGAGACTCTGATCCCGAAGCTGAAATCTCCGATCTGCTCCCACCACATCTTTACCACCTCCGGGATCTTCAGTTCGAGGGCTTGCACACGGGCGCCAGCGCTTACAGCGAGAGTGGCCGGGACGATCATGGAGTCCAGGACGCTCACAACCCTGAGTTGGTTCGTCGTCTTGGCGGGGATGTACGTGGTATCATACAACGTAGGTGTGTTAAGGTCGAAATACTCACCCGGCTTGGCCTCGAACCCATATGTGAACTTCAAGTCCTCCAGCGCAACCTTGAAATCGTTTGGGTTCGTGATCCGGAAGATAAAGGCCAAGATAAGCGGCACCCTTGTCGGCTTATCCGCCCATGGGAAATAGCTGGCCACCTCGACACGCTCCAGCTCGACGGTGGGCGATTTGAGCTTGGCCGCTGTTGCGTGGCCGGTCACGCCCAAGCTTGTCATGAACGCCACGATGATCGCCATCAGAAGGGCTTTTCGCATGGTCCCTCCCCCTTTTTTCGCAGCCCAGCGGTCATGTGATCCACCGCTTTCGCCGCTTGTAATGTTTCACTGCGCGGAAGCTCTTTCTAGCACCCAGGTCGGTAAGGCCGAGATAAAAATCGCGGATGTCAGGGTTCTCTCTGAGTTGCTCTGACGGGCCGTTCATCACCACGCGCCCGCCTTCCAACACATAGGCATGGCGGGCAACGGCGAGCGCCAGCTTGGCGTTCTGCTCCACCAACAGGATCGCGATCCCCTGTTCCTGATGCAGGCGGGTGATGATCTCAAAGATCTCTTTGATCAGGAGGGGGGCCAGTCCCATGGACGGCTCGTCCAGCAGCAAGAGCTTGGGGCCGGTCATGAGGGCCCGCCCAATGACGGTCATCTGCTGCTCTCCCCCGCTGATGAATCCGGCAACCACGTTCCGGCGCTCTCGAAGGCGGGGAAAGTAGTCGTAGACCGCCTCCAGACCGTTTCGGATCCTGGCCCCGTTGCCCCCAAGGTGAGCGCCGACCTTCAGGTTCTGTTCCACGGTGAGATGCTCGAAGACCCGCCGCCCTTCGATGACCTGAATGATTCCCATCCGGGCGATCTCCTCGGCGGACTTCCGGTCGATCCGTTCCCCGAGGAACTCAATGCTTCCCTCGGCCACCTTCCCGTTCTCGTGTCTGAGCAGTCCAGAGATCGCCTTGAGCGTGGTGCTCTTCCCGGCCCCGTTGGCGCCCAGCAGCGCGACAACCCCGCCCGCCGGCACCTCAAGAGATACCGCCTTGAGGGCCAGAATCACCTCGTGATAGAGCACTTCGATGTTATTAATCTTCAGCATGCTGATATCAGATGTCAGATCATGATGCTGGTCATTGAGAAAAAGCCCAACATCTTACCCCCCAACATATAGCCTCAGGCCTCTAATAGCCCAGCCACTTATCCCACCTGTCCGGCCACCGCTTCTTGAGATCGACCCCCTCAAGGAGGACGAACTTTCCCTTCTGGACTCGATAGACTCGGACGAACGATCCGGGCCGATGATCTGTGGGAGTGATGGAGATTGGGGGTCGGCCAAGGCCTGGGGTCCAGTCTCGGATGCTCTCGAACGCCTCCTTGATCCCTGGGCCGTTGAGCTTGCCCGCCTTATCGGCCCGCACCAGCGCCTCCCTCATCAGGAGGACATCCACCCAGGACTGAACGGTGCGGATCAGGCGATTCTGCTGGGGGACACCCGGATTCATCTTCTTCGTATATTCCACGACCTTGTCCATCAGGGGGACCTTTTCTCCGTAGAAGGCCACAACGGCAGGTCCGATCACTCCTTCAGCAGAGTTGAGCGTAAGCTTGACAAGGTTCTCGTCATATCCCCAGTTGTTCACAATGTGGTCCGCGCCCAGTCCCAGGGCATGGGCATCATTCAAGACTGTGGCAACCGACATCACGATATTGCCGTGCCAGACCAAGTGAGGGTTAAACTGCTTGGCGGCCAGCACCTGGCTTTTTGCGTCAAGGGCGGTCAGAGGCACATCCTGGTCCGGCCCCACTTCGAAGCCGAGTATCGCGGCATGGTCATTTAAAGCCTTGATAGCTGCGCTGCAGTACGGGCAGGCTTTCATGTAAAAACTGAGGAACCGCGGTTTGACTCCCTTCTCACGCTCGGCCTTGAACCGAGGGTCCTTCAACCAGACCTCGTCGTACCAGGCCGTCATGGCCGCCCGGGCATTGGTCGAGTAGTCGGTTCCATACATGAAACTGTAAGGGGTCTTCTTCGGGTCGGCGAGATAGGCCGAGAAGGAGTGAGAGAGATAAGGCATCTGATCTTTCGCCACTGTGGGCGCAAGGGCCTCGGTATCGCCTGTGCCCCATCCAAAGACAGCCACGACCTTATCGAAGTCCCGGAACCGCTTATAAGTGGTGACCGCCTCAGGAACCCGATAGCCGTAATCGTACTGGAAGAGCTTGATGCGCTTGCCGTTGATCCCCCCAGTGTCATTGACGTACTGGACGGCCTCCCGAATCCCCAGTCCGGCATCCTTGCCGACGTCGGATGTGGGGCCGGTGAAGTCGTTCAGGGAGCCAATCTTGACCACGGTCTGGGCCCCAGCAGGAAGCGGCAGCAGGGCAGCCATAAGAAGGGCGCGGGCGAGCCGGATCATCGTCTTCTTAAGCATGGTTTACCTCCCGTGATGTGATGTTGAGACCAGTGCTCTCTCGCTCGAATCGCTTGACACTTACAGCGTTGTGTCCCTCTGAACCAGATTCCCTGTCTCGGCGGTCTCAGTACCTGCGTCACGCATGCAGCATTTCATTGTCGGACACTAATAGGCGAAGGGCCATAGGTTAAAGTAGTTCTTGAGCTGCTGCCACCGATAAGCCAAGCCCCTCGGCTCATAGAGCAAGAAGACGACGATGGCGAGCCCGAATACCCCCTCCTTGATGTACAAGAACCCGGTGGAAAGTGCTGGGTATGCATCGCTCAAAGGGATCACAGCGAACTTCAGTGCCTCAAGAAGGACCGTCACGAAGATCGAGCCAAAAATGACTCCATGGAGGCTGCCCACTCCCCCGATCAGGATAACACCCACCAACCAAAGAGACCAGGAAAACTGGAAATGCTCAGCGCTGACCACATACAGAGAGCTGATCCAGAAGGAGCCGGCAAGCCCGCCTAGAACGCCGGCGACGAAGAACGCCATGAGCTTATAGCGGACGACATTCACTCCCATCATGGCGGCGGCGATATCATTGTCTCGAATCGCGATCCAGGCCCGTCCCACTCGTGTGCGGAGCAGGTTCGCCATCCCCACCGTGCACAGTATCACGAGGCCAAGCATCAGATAGTAGACTTTCAGCTCTGTGTCAATGACCCACGGACCTATGGTGATCGTTCCGGGAGGTAGCGAGAAATAATGCCCCCGTCCGCCGACACGACTGACGTAATTGGTGATGATAAAATCAACCGTCACAAACTGCGCGGCCATGGTTGTCATGATAAGGTAGAATCCCTTGACCCTGGCTGACGGAAGGCCGAAGAGGACGCTCCACAGCCCGGCCAGGATCGCTCCCAGCACCATGCTCACCGGGTACGGCAGACCGTACTGAAGCATCCCGATTGCCGTGGCGTAGCCCCCCACGGCGATGAAGGCAGCATGGCCGAGCGTGATCATCCCACAGTAGCCGATAAGGAGCTGGACCCCAAACGCTGACAGGATTGTGTAGCCGATGATGTTCGCGACGGAGAGGGCGTAGTTGCCGGCCAGTGGCAGGCCAACAATGAGGAGAAGGACCAAGAAGGCCATCTTGGCCCGGACAAACGTTGCCTGCCACCAGGCGTGGTCAGCCCTGTAGGTCTCGTGATAGACTCCGCTTGGCAAATACATATTATTTCACGCTAACTTGTTGCGCCCCGTGTCGGGCCAAGAAACGAGCGTAGCAAGGCGCTGGCCCTGAGGCCGATCGAGACGTACGTTTCCGGGTACGTCGCAGGGAGTGCCACAGGGACAGCAACACCGCTAGGCGAAGTGTATTGGCCCGACACTAGACCCTCTCGATCTTCTCCCATCCCCACAAACCATAGGGCCGGAAAAGCATGATGATGACCATGAAGACAAATGGGGCGATGTCCTTTACCCCGCCCGGCGTCAACTGTTCTAGGTAACCACCCGAAAGATTCTGAAGGATGCCTATGGTGATCCCCCCAACGATCGCGCCCGGAACCGAGTTGAGCCCTCCCAATACAACCGCAGGCAGGACGAGGATCCCCAAATGGCCCACCGAGATGTTGAGACCGTTGATGTTTCCGAGCAAGGTCCCTCCCACCCCGGCTGCCATGAAAGCGATGGCCCAGGCCAGGGCATAGACCCGCTTGGCACTCACGCCCAGGGAAACGGCTGCCATCTCGTCATCGGCCGCGGCCTGCATGGAGAGGCCCCAGCGACTATATTGGAAGAATCCTACGAAGACGACCAGAAGCACGAGGGCAGCGAGGAAGCTCCAGATGTACACCTGGCCCAAGACCATCTTGCCAAGCCGTACGGGTTCTGTGGGGAAAACCGGCGGCGTAAAAACCCTGGTATCGGTCCCCCAGATAAACCCTACCACCGCACGGAAGAAGAAGGACAGGCCGACCGTGATCATGATGACGGCCAGGATGGGCTGGCCGATCATCCGGCGGAGGAACAGACGTTCGGTCAGCAGGCCGAGGACAAAGCCGACGATGAGAGTGGCCACGAGCGCGACTGGAAAGGGAAATCCCCACGTGTAGAATGCCAGACAGACATACCCTCCCATGAGAGTCAGCTCCCCCATGGCCAAGTTGAGGACGCCCGAGCATTTGTAGATGATGGTCCAACCTAGCGCAACCAGGGCATAGATGCTCCCCACCAGGATCCCAGTGATGACGAGTTGAAGGAAGGTCTCCACTACTCTGCCTCCACCGGGACGTCCGTGATCCACAGATCGGTCTTACTGTGGACCACCCGGCCGTCCTCATAGGTGACCGTCGTATCGAGGTGGATCTCCGCAGCCCCCGAGTAGAGGGCCTCGACGATCTCACGGTAGCGCTCCTCCAGAAAGGCCCGACGGATCTTCCGCGTCCGGGTCAGCTCTTCGTCGTCGGCGTCGAACTCTTTGTGGAGGTTCACGAACCTGCGAATCCTGGCTGGAGCCGGCAGACTCCGGTTCACAAAGCTGATCGCCTCCGTCACGAGACGTCGCACCTCGGCCTTCTGAGAGAGCTCGGAATAGCTGGTATAGGCGATGTGATGGTCCTCAGCCCACTTCCCGACCACCCCAGCGTCGATGCAGACGACCACAGTCAAGAACGGACGTTGGTCTCCGATCACCCAGACATCCTTGATGTACGGGCTGAATTTCAGCCGCGTCTCGACATACAGAGGGGCAAACGGCCGGCCATCGGAGAGGGTCATGACGTCCTTGCGCCGATCGAACACCACCAGGTGACCATCAACATCCAGGAACCCGATGTCCCCAGAATGAAGCCAGCCGTCTTTGAGCGTCCTGGTGGTCTCCTCAGCCATCTTGTAGTATCCCTTGAAGACGCACGGGCTCCGCGAGAGGATCTCGCCGTCCGGGGCGATCAGGACCTCCGTCTCGGGAAGGGGTGTTCCAACCGTGTCGAACTTGACGTCGCCGTCGCGGTGGAGGACCGAAATCCCGGCAATCTCCGTCTGACCGTAGATCTGCTTCAGGTTTACGCCGATGGCATGGAAGAAGCGCAGATGGTCAGGCCCCAGGGCTCCGCCTCCGGTGTATGCTCGCCGGACGCAGGCCAGACCCAGGTGGTCGCGGATTTTCTTGAGGACTGCCAGATCGGCCAGCTTCCCGAGTGTCGTGAGCCACCAAGGGATCGGTTGCTTGGCCAGCTTGAGGTCAGCGATCCTTCCCCCGATGCCCATCGCCAGGTCGTAGACCTTCCGCTTGAGAAGCGGGGCGTCCAGGTGACGGACTTGCACCGTCCGAACCATCTGCTCGTAGACCCGCGGGGGCGAGAAGAGGACCTGGGGGCCGATCTCGCGGATATTCTGCTGTATCGTCTCCGGGCTCTCGGGGAAGTTGATCGTGAAGCCGGCCTGCAGCCCACAGGAGATCGACATCATCTGCTCGCCAATCCAGGCGAATGGCAAGAACGAGACAAAATCGTCATCCTCGCTGCAGGGGTCCACCGCCATCATGTTCTGGCCCATCTTGAGCATGTTGTGATGGGTCAGGAGTGCCCCTTTCGGCTGGGCGGTGGTTCCAGAGGTATAGAAGAGCAAGCAGACATCGTCCCCCTGGCCCTTTTCTATCAGCTCCTCAAAGAGGTGAGGCTCCCGCTCCCCCAGCTTTCTCCCTAGCTCGCTGACCTCCCCGAGGCTGATCAGGATCGGATCGTCGTACCCGCGCATCCCTTTCGGGTCATCCCAGATGACCCGGTCCAGCTTCGGGCAGCGGTCCTTGATGGCCACTGCCTTATCGACCTCTTCCTGCCCCTCGCCGATGAGGAACTTGGCGTCGGAGTGGTCCACAATGTACTGAACCTCGTCGATCAGGGAATCCTGGTAGAGCCAGACAGCTACACCGCCGACACACAGAGCGGCCATCTCGGCCCACAGCCCCTCTGGGCGGTTCTGCCCGATCAGGGCAACCTTGTCCCCGCGGCTGAGGCCCAGGGCGACTAAACCCAGAGCCAGCGCCTTCACACGCTCGAGGTATTCCTGCCAGTTGATCGGCCGCCAGATCCCGAACTCCTTCTCCCGCATGGCGACTTTCCGGGGGCCATACTTCCGAGCCGTCCGGAGCAGAAGCTTGGGCAGCGTGAGGTCCTTCGTGATCTCCATTGAAGGGCTGGTGGGACTAGCGACGCGTCGCATACAGGTCTTCCACCTCGCCGAGATAGGCCTTGATGACGGCAGGATCCGCCTGGATCTCTGGCGGCGTCCCATCCGCGATCTTCTCGCCGAAATTCAACACCGCCACGCGGTTTGAAATGTCCATGACCACCCCCATATCGTGTTCCACCAGGATGCAGGTGGTCCGCCAGCGCTCCGCCTCGTTGATCTCAAGGATGAATCGGGCCATGTCTTCGGTCTCTTCCAGGTTCAGACCCGCCATCGGCTCATCCAGCAGGATAAGCGTGGGATTCAGAGCCAGGGCCCGCGCCAGCTCCACCCGCTTCTGAAGGCCGTAGGCCAGCATGCCCACCACCTTATCCCGGATGTGTTCGATCTCAAGGAGATCGATGATCCTGCGTTCGATGAATTCGCGATGCTCGATCTCCTCCCGAGACGCCCTTCCCACATAAATCGCGCCGTCGAGCAGGCCGGTCTTCATGCGGATATGCCGGCCGAGCCTGATGTTATCGAGGACCGTCATGCCGCTGAACAGCTCGATCTTCTGGAATGTGCGAGAGATGCCGAGGCGGGCTCGCTGGTGGGGCCGGAGAGAGCCGATGTCCCTGCCGTCAAAGATGATCCTGCCCGCATCGGGCTTGTAGAGGCCGTTGATGCAATTGAGGAGGACGGTCTTCCCGGCGCCGTTGGGGCCGATGAGCGAGAAGATCTCTCCCCTTCTTACATCCAAGCTCACGCCGGCCAAGGCGCTGACCCCCCCGAACGCGATCTGCAGGTTTTCGACCTGCAACAGGACATTAGCCTGGGTCATCTACCCTGCCCTTTCATCCGCGCGGGAAATGTTGTTTTCATCTTGACATCTCCCAGGGGAACTCTGAGCCGCATCCGCAGCGAGGCATAAGTCTTAGGCCTCGATGGCGTGAAGCTTCGGGGAGAGCTGGACGGGCGTTCCGATATAGGCCGTGTGGAGCAAATGTGAAAAGAACGCCGATGAGGCCGTAAAGGGGAAATCACGGCCGTCGGGTGTGCGCGCAATGCCGAAGTAGTCATGTCCGCCCTTCGTTACCTGATAACTGATGAACGCGATGACCATGCCGTCCGGGACCTTGGCGCCGGTCAGAGCCTCCTGTTCGTGGAGATCGCGCTCGGCCGTTGAATTGTAATGGTCGTGATCGAAGGGTTCGAGATCGGTGCGGAGTTTCGACACCTCTTCAGTTTCGCCCCCCACCAGGATGACGTAGCCGTCAAAGGCGTGATGGCCCCCAACGCCGCTGATGCCGGCGTATGCGACCTCGTGTGGTCCCAACTCCGGGGCGGGGTAGCCGGCCGTGCCCCAGAGTTGCTTGGCCGCCTCAAAGGTGAGACGGATGAAGGTCGGCGCGATCGCATGGCCCGACAACGCTCCGCCGGAGCGGCCAGCCTTGATGAGCTTGCCGTTGGTCCCGACATCATTGCTGAGGAGGGCGTGAGTCACAGTCTTCTGATATCCCAGGCTCTTTAGGACAACGTCTAGTTCGGTCAGGGGAACGCTGGGAAACGGGTTATGGTGCTCAAGGATCTTCAGGCTCGACAGCCCGGGGATGCGCGCCTGGG
>JBGPUH010000077.1:0-9237 GCA_041491025.1 Methylomirabilis sp. (SeqCode) | reverse complement strand
GCGGAGTGCGACATTGAGGACGGCGAGCAGAATGGCGGGACGCGTGCAGTTCTGAAACGTAGGCGGGCGCCCACCCGCTCCGCGCCACTGGCGCTCGCGCTGCGCGCGGACCTTCCCTGGATGCTTGAACCAAGCCCAGCAGAGCTCGCCTCGATACGAGATCTCTCCCCGGTGGCCCGTCGTGTGGCGGCTCATCTGGAACGGCGGGGGGCCTCGTTCGTGGCGGACATCGCGCGGGCAATCGGGTGTCTGGCCCCCCAGGTTGAGGAGGCGCTCTGGGAGTTGGTCTCCAGAGGTCTGGTCACAGGCGATGGGATCGCGGGTCTCCGGTTGCTCCTTAAGCCGCAGGAGGACCGGCGCCTGCCACATCGGCGCCAGCGGAGCAGCCGCCGCGGGCTCCTGCGCGAACGACTCATACCCGTCGGGCGCTGGTCCCTACTCCGGGAGAGCGATGAGGCGTGCGCCCCGAAGGAGAAGATCGTCGAAGCATTCGCCTGGCAGTTACTGCGGCGATACGGGGTCGTCATGCGAGAGCTATTGGCGCGTGAGAACCTCGCGCCCGCATGGCGAGAGATACTCGCCGTCTACCGTCGCCTCGAGGCGCAGGGTGAGATCCGCGGTAGCCGATTTGTGGCCGGCTTGGTGGGTGAACAGTTTGCGTTGCCGCAGGCGGTGGAGGCGCTCAGGGCTGTGCGCCGCAAGCCGGATGAGGGCGAGACCACCATCGTGAGCGCGGCCGACCCACTCAACCTCGTGGGCGTCCTGCTTCCCGGCCCGCGTCTGTCGCCCTTCTCGGAGAAGGTGATCGCCTATCGAGCAGGCCTCCCCGTCGCGATCGACGCCCTCGGCGCCGTCCTCAGCCACCTCCGGTCTGCTTCTTCACAAGGTTGAAGACCGGCACCTCTGGCCTCTTTGCGGTCTTGGGCCGGACGATTTTCGGGGTATTACCCCTACCTTTACCCCTTCTTGGGGATATTGCCCTTTTTCTTCCAAAGGGCTCCCGGACCTCGTCCCGTGCATGTGAGCACGTTTACTTTCTGAAGGTCCCTCAGGACGACGCGGACCATGTCAGGGCTCACGCCCGGGCAGGCACGCCGAAGATCCTGTACGGTAAATTGGTCGGGCAGCCGTCTCACCGCCTAACGAACCATCTCACGCTTGGCGCCACGAGTTGTGGTGAGGGACCGCACACGCTCCTCGAGCTCCGTGTATGCTCCAATCAGCGTTCCCAAAAGGTAGTTCCACCAAGGGTGGAGTTAGGCACACGAGACTCATGGCGGTGGCATTGCCTCTGCGCGGTCCAGCCTCCGATCAGGCGTGTCACCGGCAATATCAGACGCAGTGGCGACGTAAACTCTTCTTTGCCAAGTGCGTACTTTGTTGTGAATGGATTCGGTAGAGGGAGGCTCTGTTGATCAGATACCGACGAGGGGAGTGATCAATCTATTTAGTGGTCGGGAGGTCTCTGCATTGACCTACCGGCGCATACCAGAGGAGGGGGCCTTAACGAGAAGTTAATCTCGAAGAGGCCCCTTCTTTTTCAAGCGCAAGTGCTAGATCCGATTTCATTTTCCAAAGCTTCGTCGTTTCATCGTATACATACTTCTTGTCTTTGAAGCGGCGGAGCGTAGAGTATACAGTTGATCTTTTGTATGCAACTTCAAAGCACTCGGCCATCTTCTGGCGGATGGTCGGCTCGTCATACGCAGCCTCACTCCGAAGAATGGTGTCGATGTGCTCTACAACTTGACCGCGCTGTACCCTGTTGGGAGAAGTTGGGGTGGTGGCTGCGGGAGTTGTATTTTGTCGTTTTCCGGTAAGAGCTCCGTATGCTGAAATGACCGCTTCAAGAGAGGCCATGCGCTGGTCTAGATTGGCGCGCTCTTGCTTAAGCCTTGGGAGCATTGCCGTGGCGGCCTCAGCAGCGTGTTGAATCGTTGTGCGTTCGTTTTTACTCGCTCGAGCCACAGTTGCATCACCTCCTTATAGAGCGATGCAACATTAGCAGATGCAGCAGATGGTATCAAGGAAAAACGACGCAAACTGTTCTTTTTGAATCTGATGCAAAATAGCCCATTACCTAACTTTTCACTTGACAATCTATCCGGGAAACGAGGACCCTGGCGAGGGGTCTTCACCCATGGTCGCGTGGCGGGAGCCGGGCGATCGCAGGAGGAACGGCAATGCGTATAGGGTGCGGAATACGGAGCGTGACGAAGCGGAAGACGTGGCGGAGGATCGCGCCCATTGGGCTCTTGACAGTCACTCTCACGACTGCGGGCTGCGGCACGGTCACCGGCGCTGCGGGTGGGTGCGGCAGGAGGCGCCGCCGTGGGTTATGGGGCCGGGAAGGGCGCGCTGATCGGCACTGGCGTGGGTGCGGCGGCGGGGGCGATCTATGACGTTACGAGGTGAAGGACAACAGACGGTGGAGGCTTCGATGAAGAAGTGGATTCGCCTGTCGGCGGGATTGGCTGTTGGGGGCATGCTGTGGACCGGGATCGCTGTAGCGGAGGGGAAGCCGACGGGCTGCGACAAGCCGAGCACACCGGAGAGGCTAGAAGGCCAGGTGGTGAAGATCGATCTGGAGCAGGGGAAAGTGACCGTACGTGCGACCGACGGGACGACCCACGAGTTCCAGGCATCCAACGAGACGCTTCAGGGCTACAAGCTTGGTGATCGCATCGAGGCAAAGCTCAGGCCGGCACCGGACTGCAAATGAGTTGGTCAGAGGACCTCTGGCCGTAAGCTGTTCAGACACACAGACGGCCCGGGTCTGGCGCCTCCCCATCGGGGGGCGCCGTGGGGTCCGGACCAGATGTGCGGCCCCTCACGCGAGACCGCGCGAGGGGCAGGCGAAAGGCCGATGCAGCCGGCGAAGGAGGAAGGGTCATGACTCTGGAAATGCTGGTGATGTGGGTGGTCGTGGGGCTGGTGGCCGGCTGGCTGGCCGGGATCGTCATGAAGGGCGGCGGCTACGGGCTGATCGGCGACATCGTCCTCGGGCTCGTCGGCAGCATCGTGGGGAGTTGGATCTTCCGGGCCCTGGGGGTTTCGGCGGGAGCGGGGCTGTTCGGGGCGGTCGCCGTCGCGTTTATCGGGGCGGTCCTCGTGATTGTCGCCGGGCGCGCTCTGGGACGCCGCGGGTACGCGCGCGCCTAGCGGCGTGAACCTCGGGTAGACGAACTGAAGGTTTTCTCGGTTTAAACCTTTCACCGTGGAGGAAGAGAGGAAAAGAACATGAAACAGATCAAGGAGAGAATGGGCCTCATGCGGACCGGCATCGTGCTCTGCTGCCTGGTGGCGATCTGCCTGTCGGGGTGCGCCACCGGCCGCGGCCTCGGCCAGGACGTGCAGTCTCTCGGCCAGAGCATCGAGAAGGGGGCGAAATAGCGAGCCCGGCGGCCCCCCCTCTCTCTCTAGATCGGTGGGGCCGGCAGTGCTCTGGGCAGGCACTTCCTGGATGACAATTCCTCGAGTGCGGTGAGGATTGCATCCCGGATGGGCTGTTACCTCGAACAGAAACTCCGCACGGATGGCGTCGAACCATCCTGGAGGGATTTCACATGAACTCGATCGTCTACCTCGTGGGCGCGGGTGTCATCATTATCTTTGTGCTGAAGCTGGTCGGTCTCTACTAGGCCGGTCCGCAGCGGACCCGATCCACAAACGCGTACGTTCCCAGACTACTAAAGGTACTACAGGTACTACGTAACTGAACACGCCGAGTAGACCCTCAGAACCCGCCCATATGTGTAGGGCCAGGCAACAACGCAAAAGAGGAGAGAACATGCTGCGCAGAACGACAATCGCCGTCATGATCGTAGGGTTGGGGGTGGTTCCCCTGGCCGCTCGGGCCGCGGATGAACCGGCTCCTTCAAAGACAGAGTCCGCCAAGAAGGCGGTCAAGGACACCTCCGACACCGCCAGCATCGAGATGAGCGATGCCTGGATGACCCTCAAGACGAAGCTGGCCCTCCTGGCCGACGAACGGGTCAGCAGCCTTGACGTGAGCGTGAAGACGCAGAAGGGCGTGATCACCCTGCGCGGGAAGGTGGACAACGAGGGCGCTCGCCAGGCCGCCGAGGAAATCGCCCTCAATATCAAGGGCCAGAAAAAGGTGGTCAACCACCTGACGGTGGTGCCGAAGGCCGCCCGCAAGGTGGTGGACCGGCAGGACGCCGAGATCGTAAAGGACGTCGAGACGGGTATCACAAATGATGCCCGCCTGAAGAAGGCCACCATCGAGGTGCGCGCGGACAAGGGGATCGTCACGCTCACGGGCAAGGCGCCGTCGCTCGAGACCAGCGTCCGCGCCTCCGAAGTGGCCCGCCGGGTCCCCGGCGTGCGCGCCGTGCGCAACGAGGTGACACTCGAGCGCAAGGAGTAGACCGGGCGGCCCGTGACGGCCCGGCTACACGTCGGATGGCGGAGAGGGCCGCGGCACACAACCACGAGCAGGTTCGACAGTTTCTCCGAGAAGACACGGTAAGGCTCCCGCTACGATGGTACAGCGGCGCGGCTTAATGACCACCCAAAAAAGGAGCGAGACATGAACCGAGACACTCTGAAGGGCCAGTGGATGCAACTGAAGGGGAAGGTCCGCCAGCAATGGGGGAAGCTGACCGATGACGACCTGGAGAAGATCCAGGGGAACGCCGAGCTGCTGGCCGGCAAGATCCAGGAGTACTACGGCAAGACACGCGAACAGGCCGAGAAGGAGCTCGACCGCTGGTTCGAGCAGCAGCACTAGGGCAGCCAGCATCAGGCTGGCGGAGCTGCGTAGTATCCGGGTGACTAGCAGTAGCGCGGTGGCCAGCACCGTCAGGGTGATGACCAGCAGCGGTCAGGAAAATGCAAGACCGCCTTAGAGGGACACTGCAGAATCTGTTGTCGGGTGATGTCAAGGCCTGTTCCGGTAAACGCTCCGGGTGCAAAGCCGGAGGTATACACCAGCCATCCCTCAAGGATGGCGTGCGAAAGGAGGACGAGATGCTCGGCACCGTGTTACTCATTATCGTGATCCTCATGCTGGTCGGGACGCTGCCCACCTGGCCCCACAGCTCGACCTGGGGATACTACCCGAGCGGGGGCCTCGGGTTGATCCTTCTGATTGTGCTCATCTTGCTCCTCACAGGACGTGTCTGAAGCACCATCGGGCCTCGACCGGCGCCCATGATGGAGGCCGCCGGCGAGGTTCCGAGGGGCAAGGGAGGCTTGCCCCTCCCGCGGTGGCAACTGCGTGCACGATCGAGGACCGCCCGCTGATCCACCGCGTCCGCACTGCTGCGGTCCGAACCGTGTGTGCGGTCCATCAAGCGGAAGTTCAAGAGGGGCAGGCGAAAGGCCGATGCAGCCGGCGAAGGAGGCACGCAGAATGGCGGCCAAACAGTTACGCTCCGATGAAGAGGCCCGCCGGACCATCCCGGTCCCGCGTGAATACGCTGGCCCACGCCGTAAAGGCCACCCTGGACCCCAAGGGCCGGAATGTCGGTCTGGACAAGGAGTGCGGCGCGCCTACCATCACCGCGGATGGCATGACGGTGCGGGCGACGGGACCAGCACGGCGACGGGATTGGCCGAGTCCATCGTCCGCGAAGCGATGATGAAGAACGTGACCCCCGACGCCAAGCCGATGGCCGTGAAGCGGGGCATCGACAAGGCGGTGGTGGGCGAACGCACACCGCGCGCCAAGCCGACCACAGGGAAGAAAGAGATCGCCCAAGGAGCAACGATCTCGGCGAACGTGGTGCAACACTAAACCAACCTTGCGAGGAGGGGTGACCCATGAAGACAGCGAGTCCGATGGTGCGGTTTCTCTTGGTGCTGCTGGTGATGGCCGTGATCGCAGGCTGCGCCGCAAGCCGGACCCAGGAAAGCACGGGTGAGTACTTCGACGATTCCACCCTCACGGCGAAGGTCAAGGCCGCGATTCTGCAGGATCCGGAACTGAAGGTGTTGCAGATCAACGTGGAGACGTTCAAGGGCGTCGTCCAGTTGAGCGGCTTCGTGAATTCGCCGCAGGTCGTGACGCGGGCGGTCGAGGTGGCACGCGGCGTCAGCGGCGTGAAGGCAGTCACGAACAATCTCATCGTCAAGAAGTAGGTCGGGTCTCACACGACGCGCTCGACCGCACACTCAGGCGGCGGGAGAGGAAAAGATCGGGCCCGGCGGGGGTGCCGTGCGCCTGTGGGCCACCGCCGCTCGCGAGAAGGGGAAGCTCTCTCCGGGGACGCGAAGACTGGGGCGGAGATCGTCCGCCGCGCCCTGGAGGAGCCCAACCGTCAGGTAGGCGGCAGTTGCTGGCTGTTGAGGAACACTGGCCGTCGTCGCAGGGTGACAATGTCCCGTCCAATGACGAATCCATTTGACGATCGAGGGGGGGTGCCGAGCCATGGGTGAGATCGGTGCAATCAAGGAAGAAGGCGCCACATACGTCCCACAGCCCTTCGACCATCTCCTGGGAGCCCCGGGATTCAGCGACCAACTGCTGAAGAATCATGTCGCCCTGTATCAGGGGTATGTCACGAACGTCAATAAGCTTGCCGAGGTGTTGGCGGCCATGGCGAAGACCGGCAAGGTGGAGACGCCAGAGTATGCGGAGCTGAAGCGGCGATTCGGCTGGGAGTTCAGCGGGATGCGCCTTCACGAGTATTACTTTGGCAACCTGGCGAAAGGCGGCAAGGAGATGGAGAACTCCGGACCGCTGTACAGGAAGCTCGGTGAGAACTTCGGCAGCTACAAGAACTGGGAGAGGGACTTCAAGGCCGTGGGAGGGATGCGCGGCATCGGCTGGGCGATCCTGTATCTGGACCCGGTGACGAGCCGGATGTTCAACTGCTGGATCACCGAGCACGATATGGGACATCTGGCCGGTTCGATCCCCCTGTTGGTCTTGGACGTGTTCGAGCATGCGTACATGATCGACTATGGTCTGAAGAAGGCCGATTACATTGAGGCGTTCTTCAGAAACCTCGATTGGCGTGTCGTGGCGAATCGCTTGAGCAGTGCACCGAAGGTGACGTTATCGTAGTCTCACGCTCACGAGGAACTCATGGGAACGAAGCATGCCGCGAGATCCCCAGCGAAGAAGAGGGAGGACGAGCTCCAGGAACTGCTCCTTATGACACGACGGGCCCTGTTCAAGGGAATCCACAAGGAGCTAGACCACTACCGAGTCGTACAGTTCCAGGACGGCAAGAGCGGGGGGTTACACCTGACGGAAGAGCCAGGGGCAGCCCCGGACGCCGAGATCGAATTTGCCCTCATCGACCAACGTGCCGAGGAATTACGCCCGTTTGACCTGACTGTGGAGCGGCTGAGAGCCGGGGCCTACGGGATCTGTGAAGACTGCGGGAAGGAGATCAGCGCTGCAAGGCTCAAGGCCCCCCCTCCGCTGCCCGGTGCACTCGGTGCCAGGAGCGGTGTGCGAGACGGCCTCACCAAGGATGGAGGAATAGAATTTCTGACTCGGGGCCATAGAATGCTTCTATGCAGCAGGGCGCTGGGCCGAGCGGTCCGGCTGCTCGCGGTCCCGGTTGTTCGTGTCCCTCCCTGGCGCGCCGCCCGCGGCGGGGAGCCAGGGGTTTCTCTGCAGGAGGAGATGAGATGAGCGCCGTCAAGATCGTGGGAATCGTGCTGATCGTGGCCGGTATCCTGGGTCTGGTGTATGGCAAGTTCAGCTACACCAAGGAGACCCACGACGTCAAGCTGGGCCCGCTCGAGCTGTCGGTGAAGGACAAGCAGACGGTCAACGTCCCGCTCTGAGCTGGCGTGGGGGGGATCGTGGTGGGCGCGCTCCTGCTTCTTGTACGTTTCTAGTGTCGTTCCAACTATTTGGTCTCACGACACGATGAGGTGTGGGCAACACAATCGACCTCTGCATAGCGTCATCGTTTGTCCGAACAAGTTGGAACGGCATTAGCCATGCAGCCATGAACACCGTGCCGCGTAACCCCTCGTTGCAGCGAACTCACTTGTGCGAGCGGCTGAACTCGAACCGTTAGGCGGTGTTGACGGGACGATGTGTTCGCCTAATTTCACACCAGGAGGTAACGATGACCAAACCACAAACCTTCCCCACCCGGATTGATCTGGCACCGGGAGCACGCAATAAGTCTATCGCGTTGCTCAACCAAGTCCTGGCCGACACTTTCGACCTGTACAGCCAAACCAAGCAGGCGCACTGGAATGTCAAGGGCTTGCAGTTCTTCCAACTCCACGAGCTGTTTGACAAACTGGCGGAGAGTCTGGAGGATCAAGTCGATCTGATTGCCGAACGCGTCACGGCTCTGGGGGGCACGGCGTTGGGAACCGCTCGGATGGCATCTGTCGCTTCGCGGATCCCGGAATACCCAATGAATGCCGTGGAAGGGCGCCAGCACCTGGAATTGTTGGCGTCTAGGTTTGCAAGCCTCGCCAAGTCGGCCCGAGCGGGAATCGTCGCGTCAGCGGGCTTCGGAGACGCCGATACGGCGGATCTATTCACGGAGGTTTCCCGCGAACTGGATAAGCACTTGTGGTTCCTTGAGGCTCATCTGCAAGGGTGAAAACAAGCGCAAGAGCGCCCAACCAAACGTTGCAGTGGACCGGGCTGGAATCACGGCAGTCCGAGGTACAACGTCACTCCAGCCGGTCCGGCAACTGAACTCTGTCGTCAGGCCGCTCGGAATGGCTCTCGATCAGGAGGCCCTATGAAGCTGCGTGATTCCCACTTTGCACCGCGGCCCTGGCGTCTCGCCGGGCACATGGTCTCCCGATCCGTTGCCTTGCTGCCATTGGGAGTCGGTACGCTAGCGCTCGGAATGGCGATCTATCACTGGGTCGAAGGACTCGGCTGGCCGGATGCGTTCCTGAACGCGGCGATGCTCTTGGGTGGGATGGGGCCAGTCGATCCGTTGCGCACGACGGCGGGCAAGTGGTTGGCCGGATGCTACGCCCTACTCGCGGGCGTGGTGTTCCTCGTGCTGGCAGGAGTGATGTTGGCACCGGTCATCCACCACGTGCTTCAGCGCGTCCATCTCGAAGCGGACGGGAGGCGGGCAGGGCAAGCCTGAAGCACGTGCCGCGCGAGCTGCCTAATACATAGATGCGCCGATGCTCGAGACCATCGCGATCGTCTTGATTGTCCTCTGGCTGCTGGGTTTGGTCACCTCGTACACCGCGGGCGGATTCATTCACGCGCTCTTGGTCATCGCGGTCCTGGTGATCCTGATTCGTGTCATTCAAGGTCGAAAG
>JBGPUH010000076.1:0-9267 GCA_041491025.1 Methylomirabilis sp. (SeqCode) | reverse complement strand
CTGGAGGGGGAGACCCAGAAGCTCTTGACCATGGAAGACAAGCTCAGGGAGCGGGTGGTCGGGCAGTACGAGGCGATCACCGCAGTCAGCGACGCGATCCGCCGAGCCCGCTCAGGCCTGCAGGACCCGAACCGGCCGATCGGCTCCTTCATCTTCCTGGGACCGACGGGGGTCGGCAAGACCGAGCTCGCAAGGGCGCTGGCCGAGTTCCTCTTCGACGATGAGCGGGCGATGGTCCGTCTGGATATGAGCGAGTACATGGAGAAGCATACCGTCTCCCGCCTGATCGGCGCCCCGCCGGGCTACGTCGGGTTCGAGGAGGGGGGCCAGCTCACCGAGGCGATTCGGCGACACCCATACTCCGTCCTGCTTCTGGACGAGATCGAGAAGGCCCACAACGATGTCTTCAGCGTCCTGCTCCAGGTCCTCGACGATGGCCGGCTCACTGACGGGCAGGGCCGGACGGTGGATTTCAAGAACACGATCGTTATCATGACCAGCAACCTGGGAAGCCAGGTCATCCAGGAGCTGGCTGGCCGGGATGACGACAAGATGAAACAGCTGGTCATGGAGGCGGCCCGTGCCCACTTCCGGCCGGAGTTTCTCAACCGGGTGGACGAGATCCTGATCTTCCACACCCTGTCGCTCTCCCAGATCAAGCAGATCGTGGAGATTCAGCTCAAGCGTCTGGAGAAGAGGTTGGCAGAGAAGAAGCTCAGTCTCGAGGTCACCGACAAGGCCAAGGCGTTCCTGGCAAAGGATGGGTACGATCCGGTCTTCGGCGCGCGGCCGCTCAAGCGGACTATTCAGCGGCTGTTGCAGGATCCGCTGGCCCGCCGGCTACTGGAACGGGAGTTCGTGGAGGGCGACACCGTCAGGGTTGATGCATCTCGCGGCGAACTGATCCTTTCAAAGGCATAGAGAGGAAAACGGCATGGCGCCGGTTGCCTACATCGAGCAGGTCCGGAGGATGTTCCCGGACGATCGGCCCTACCAGTGGACGGTCAACGCCACGAGCCCCTGGACCCCGATGGTGAAGCCGGTCCGGGCCTGCCGGATCGGGCTGATCAGCTCCGGGGGGATTTACCACCGGACGCAGCAACCGTTCGAGAGCGTGAAGAATGACCTGAGCTTTCGGGAGATCCCGAAAGAGGCGGACCTCGCCGACCTGCGAATTTCCCACTACTCCAAGAACGCCACCAACGTGAAAGACCTCAACACGATTTTTCCGCTCGAGCGGTTCAGGGAATTGGAGGCAGAGGGGATCATCGGCGAGTTGGCGTCGCCCGCCGTTACCTTCATGGGACGGATTTTCACGCGGACGAAGCTCCAAAAGGAGATGGCCCCTCATCTCATCGGGCGGCTGCGGGAGCTGAACGTCGATGTCGCCTTCCTGGTCCCGGTCTGACAACTGTGCCACCAGTCCGTGGGACTGCTCGCCCGCGCCATCGAGGAGGCGGGTATCCCGACCATCTCGCTCTCCTCAGCGCTCGACATCACCTCTTTCGTCAGGCCGCCCCGCGCTGTCTTCGTCAACTTCCCCCTCGGTCACCAGGCGGGCAAGCCGTTCGACCCTGAAGGGCAAACCAGGATCATCCTCGATGCCCTCCACGTTCTGAAGACCGCCACAACCCCGGGAACGCTTGTCCAGCTTCAATATAAGTGGGATGAGACCGACCCGCTGGACTCCTGGGAAGAGGAGGAGATGCTCCACCCCTCGGCGGTGTGACTCGCCTTTGACATCGCCTTCACACGGTACCCGCCTTCCGTAGCTCCTCGACCTCTTCTAAACTGCACCCCAGCAGGCCCGTCAGGATCTCTGCTGTATGCTGGCCGAGCAGTGGCGGCGCTGTTGAGACTGCGCCTGGCGTGTCCGATAACTTGATCGGAACGCCGCTCACCTTGATGGAGCCGAGTGTCGGGTGCGGAACGTCGACCACCATCTCACGCGCCTTGATTTGCGGGTGCTCGCAGATCTCGGCGACCGAGTTGACGGAGCCTGCCGGGACGCCGACCCTCTCCAGCAACTCCAGCCATTGCCGGGTGGTCCGTTCTGCCACGATTGCGTCCATGATCGGCTTTAAGGCATTCCGGTTCTCGACCCGAGACGACTCTGTGCCGAACCGAGGGTCGGCGGGAAGTTCCTCCCGCCCGATCGCCTTACAGAACGTGCGCCACAGATTGGTATTGCCAATCGCAAGGTTGATGTAGCCGTCCTTGGAGCGAAAGGTCTCGTACGGCACGATCGTTGGGTGCTGGTTGCCCATCCGCCCGGGGGACTCACCCGTGGCGAAGTAGATGCCGGCTTGAAAGGTCAGGAGGGCAACCTGCCCGTCCAGCATCGAGACATCCACCAATTGGCCCCGTCCGGTCCGCTCCCGGGCATAGAGCGCCAGCAGGATCCCCTGGGCGGCAAAGATCCCCGCGGCGATGTCGGCGATCGGCGTTCCAGCCTTCGTGGGCGGGCCATCGGGAAAGCCGGTCACGCTCATGACCCCCCCTTCACCCTGCGCGATCAGATCGTACCCGGGCCTGCCGGCCAACGGCCCGGTCTGTCCGAACCCGGAGATCGAGGCATAGACCATTCGGGGGTTCATGGCCCGGACCTGCTCGTAACCGAAGCCCAGCCGCCCAAGCGTTCCGGGGCGGAAGTTCTCGATGAGAACATCGGAGAGGCCGATCAGGCGCCCCAGGATGTCCTTCCCCTGCCCCGCCTTCAGATTGAGCGTGAGGCTCTTCTTGTTCCGGTTAATGCTGAGAAAATACGCGCTCTCCCCGTCGATGAAGGGTGGGCCCCAGCCCCGCGTATCGTCACCATGATCAGGGCTCTCGATCTTGATGATCTCGGCCCCCATGTCGCCAAGCAACATCGAACAGTACGGTCCAGCGAGTATCCTCGAGAGATCGACGACCCGAATCCCATCCAGCGGCTTCATCCTACCCCCCTTGTGCAGGTGCATCTTCCCCTTGACGTCGTGTGGCGGCTTTGCTACAGTATTACTCTATTTTGCTCAACCCTCCGTGAGGATGCGCGATGCTATCGGTTCCACTCGCTCTTTGGTCGCTCGTGGTGCTGTTCCTCCTCCTGGTACTCGGGATGGTGCCTGCCTTTGTGCAGCTTCGGCGAACCGCCAGGCAGGCAGAGGACTTCCTGAGGGTTGTCGAGCTCGAATTGCGACCCCTTCTGATCGATTTGAAGGAGGTCATCCGGAACCTCGGTCGCGTCTCTGAGCAGGTGAAAGGTGGGATCGAGAAAATGGGCGGGACCCTTGAGGCGATCGGCGAGACGGGAAAGACGGTCCGGTACGCGAATCAATTGATCCAGCATATCGTCTTTCCGAAGCTGATTACCGGGGCTGCCGTTGTGGCCGGCCTTCGGGTTGGCCTTCGGACTCTGATAGTACGGCTGCTAGGAAGGAGGTGACGGACATGAGCGAAGAACGGGGATGTGCACCGGCTTCCGTCGCGCTGGCGTTTCTCCTTGGCGGCGCGCTTGGTGCGAGTCTGGCCTTGTTGTTTGCCCCGGAGGGAGGCCCACAAACCCGCGCTCGCCTCCGAGGGCTGGCGACAGATTTGAGGGATCGGTCTGTCAATCTCGCAGATGATCTGAGGGATCGGGTCGAAGATGTGCTCGAGGAAGGCAAAGAGATCTTTGATGAGAAAAAGTCTATCCTGAGCGCCGCGTACGAGGCTGGCAAGGAGGCGATGGAGAAAGAACGGGGTAAGTACCAGGAGCGATAACGGCCTGCTGCCGAATTCCAACGGGCGCTTCCGGATCCATGCGGGGCGCCCGTTTTGGTTTCGCACGTTGGGCCTCTTGATCCTGACGGGTCCGCTATTAATGCTGTTCCAACTATTTACCCCGAAACAGCGAAGCTTCGGTGAAAGAGACATATCTGCTGGACACCCCTCTGCCATTAGCCGCAACAAGTTGGAACGGCACTAGTCACTCTCCGCAACAATCCGCATCACCTGCTCGAACAGTTTTCCATTGGTTGAGATGGCGTTCCCGCCACGAATGGTCGGCCGTCCTCCCCAATCCGTAAAGGTCCCGCCTGCTTCCTGCAGGATCGGTAGCAGAGCGGCGCAATCCCAGACCTCCATCACCGGATCGAGCATCACCTCCGCGCGCCCTGTCGCGACCAGAATGTGTCCGTAACAATCGCCCCAGCTCCGGTTCATCTGGGTGGCCGCGAGCAGACGGCGGAAGGCTCCCTCGCGGCCATGGGGTGCGAAGCTGGCGCTGTCGGTGTAGAGAAGCAACGCCTCCTCGAGGTCCTCCACAATGGAGACAGCGGCCCGGCGTCCGTTCCACACGCAGCCCATTCCCTTGGCGGCCGAGACCAGCTCGCCCAACGACGGAAAATTCGCCACCCCCACGACGACCTCCCCATTTGTTTCCAGTCCGAGCAAGACGCCGAAGAGCGGCACGCCGTGGATGAAGGAAGCGGTGCCATCAAGGGGGTCAATGATCCAGGTCCAGCCGGACTTGCTCGGCTCTTCCCCGAACTCCTCTCCGAGAATGCCGTGATCCGGATAGGCTTGCCGTATCAGCGCACGGAGCCTCTCCTCGGCCTTGCGGTCAGCCTCCGTCACGAAGCTCCGGTCCGGCTTTCGCTCGAGCCTGAGAGCGGTCTGGAAATATTCTAGAGTGATTTCCCCAGCCTGCCGGACTGCTTCTACGGCGAAATCCAGGAATTCCTGAAGCCGGTCTTTTCCGACCATTCACTTCCTCCCATCGGATCATTGAACTTCAGGCGTTCTCGCTCCCGGGCTTCGCCAGTTGAACGAGCCACAAGGAGCGTATCAGGACAAACCCCACGATACCACAAGATATCACAGGAAGGGTTCGCCTGAGTCTCTGAAAGAGGATAATCCCGTGGGTTCGATCAGGTGAGCGTCGAGGCCAGGTGGAGACGGTGGGACATCATTCTGTGGGAGCAATCTGAAGAGAGGCGATCCGCGAGAGAGCCCATCGCATAGGCCACACCGCCGGATGCCCGCTCCCGCTCTATCATTTGATTGCCCCGACCGTGAAGCCGGCGATGAAGCGGTCAACAAAGAAGTTATACAGGATGGCGATGGGAACGCTGGCGATGAAACAGGCGGCCATCATCGAGCCCCAGAAATAGACATCGCCGCGCACCAGGAAGGTCGGAACCCCCACGCTAACCGTATACTGTGACGCGAAGGAGATGAAGGTCATGCCGTAGACGAACTCCTGCATCACCAGGGTGAAAGTAAAGATGACCGCCGTGAGGATTCCCGCGACCGAGATCGGGATCACCACCTTCACAAACGCCCCGAACCGGCTCAGGCCATCGATCATCGCTGCCTCTTCGAGGTCCCTTGGGATGGCCTTGAAGAACCCCATCAAGAGCCAGGTCGAAAACGGTACGGTGAAGCTTGGATAGACCACGATCAGGGACCAGAGAGAGTCCTTTAGACCGAGATTGGAGACGACCCGCGCGAGGGGGATGAACAGGATGGTGGGTGGGACCAAGTAGGTGAGAAAGATCCCGATGCCGAGCTGTTCTCCCACCCGCCCCGTCAATCGGGCGAGGCTGTAGGCTGCGGGGACCGCCAGGAGGAGGGTGATGGCCACCACGAAGGTCCCCACGAGGGCAGTGTTCCAGAGCCATCTGCCGTAGAGCGTGTCAAAGAACAGGACCCGCAAGTGCTCCAGGGTCGGGGGCTGGTTGAAGAGGAATGGGTTGTTCTTGATGCTCATGAGATCTGAAGTCCGCTTGAAAGTGGTGACGAGCATCCAGAAAAAGGGGAAGGCGGCGAAGACCGTGAACACGGCCACGATTCCGAAATGCGAGCCGCGGGCCCCCCACCTCTTCAATTTCCGAAGCAGGGCAGGCATGTTATGTCACCTCTGCCCGCCTGGCGATCCGAAGGAAGACGAAGGCCGCGGCGACGAGGACTGGGAAGAGAAACAGGGAGATGGCCGCGCCTTCAGCGAGGTCTCCTCCCATGATGCCCGTGAAGAAGGCCAGGCTGGCCAGAACCTGGGTGGTGTCGTAAGGACCGCCCCGGGTCAGGACGAAGATCACGATCATGTCGGTGAACGTGAACACCATGCCGAAAAGGACGGCCACGATCATGATCGGGAGGACCAGCGGGATGGTAATTTGGAAGAGGTGTCGCCAGAAGCCGGCCCCATCAGCAGCGGCTGCGTCATGGAGGTCATGCGGGATCGAACTGAGCCCACCCAGGAGGATCACTGTCGCCAGGGGTAGCTGTCGCCAGACGTGCACCGCGATGACCGAGCCCATGGCCAGGTGAGGCACCCCCAGCCAGATGGGCCAGGTCTTGGGCCCGAAGATGCCCACAGCCTGCAATGTCCAGTTGATGATGCTATAGATCGAATCCAGCATCCATAGCCAGCCAATAGTTCCCAAAGAGATAGGCGCGACCCAGGGGAGCAAGATCAGGAGCCGCACCAGCCATTTTCCCCTGAAATCCTTTAACAGGGCCAGGGCCAGCATCTTCGCCAGCACCAGGACCACGGCCTGAGAGACGAAGGTGAAGATCAGGGTATTCTTGAGGGACTGTTGGAAGGTAGGGGTCTGGATCACGGCCTTGAAGTTCTTCAAGCCTACGAAGTGCATGGACCTGCTTCCAATCGTGATGTCGCTAAGACTGTAGTAGAGGGCCAAGAAGAAGGGGAACCCAATCAGCAAAACGATGTACAGGACGGCGGGGGCGATCATGACCAAGCCAAGCCACTGCTCGCTATCGAGGAGGGCGTTGATGCGGCCCGTTCTGGCCTCTGCGACCGGGGCCACCCTTTCAAGAACTGCCATTGTCGCCTCTTCCTGTCAGAGCGGTCTGGGTGCGGTCCTGAGTCCGGTGTCCTTGTCGAAAAACTTCAGGTCCTTCCCCTGGACGACGAACTCGTAGGTCTCCCCCTGCTGGATCGAAGTCGTCACGGTCGATGGCAGCTTCGAGATGACATGGGCATCCGCAAGCTTGCCGCCCAGGAATCCATAAAGGAGTCGATCTGCTCCAAGGTATTCGATCCGTGTCACTTTGAACTGGAAGGTTTCCAGGGTTTCCTGAGCCCTGTAAACCTCTCTGGGAAGGAAAGTCTCAGGGCGGAAGCCCACGATGACATCATGGTACTCGACAAGGTTCATCGGAGGCGACCCCAGGAAGGTGGCGACAAAGGTATCTGCCGGCTCATGGTAGATCTCCTGGGGAATTCCAAGCTGCCTCACCGTCCCCTGGTTCATGACGGCGATGCGGTCGCCCAGGCCCATTGCCTCCACCTGATCGTGGGTCACGTAAATGGTGGTCGTCCCGATCCTGCGCTGGAACTGCTGCAACTCCTCCCGAGCCGAGGTCCGCAGCTTCGCATCCAGATTGGAGAGGGGCTCGTCCAGCAAGAAGACGGTGGGCTCCCTGACGAGAGCCCTGGCTAAGGCCACGCGCTGTCTTTCTCCCCCCGAGAGTTCACGCGGCTTGCGGTGGAGCAGCTTCTCGATGCCGAACATCGAGGCGGCCCATTCAACCTTTGACTGCCAGGTCTCCTTCGCCACCCCCTGGGCCTTCAGCGGGAAGGCGATATTCTTGAAAACGGTCATGTGGGGATAGAGGGCATAACTCTGGAAAACCATGGCGATCTTCCTCGCGCGTGGCGGAAGATCGTTCACCACCTGCCCCCCGATGAGGATCTCCCCGGAGGTTGGCTGTTCGAGCCCGGCGATCATCCGAAGGAGAGTGGTCTTTCCGCAGCCTGATGGCCCCAGGAGGACAAGGAACTCCCCCTCTCGGGTGGAGAGGTCAACCCCGTTCACCGCCCGGACGTCTCCGAAGTACTTCTTGATGTTCCGTGTTTCCACAGTCGCCATACGCTACCCTACTTTACTCTCGTGGAGAAAACCCTACCGCTCACATTGCGTTGCCAGGCAACATGGAAGGAGGCTCCTTTTGGGGGAGCCTCCTTCCGGCAACAGGATGCCTCTACCCGGCCGAATGCATAGTCGATTGATTTAACGCTCGCCGGACTACACGAGCCCCTTCTCCTTCCATTTCGCGAAAATGCGCTTGCAGGCCGCATCCGCCTGCTTGATGGCATCCTCGGGGGTCTCGGCCCCGCTGGCAGCCTTGGCGAACATATTGTTGATGACCCATGTGGCGAAGATCTCGTCGATGGCCGCATTGGCGTAGCCCGGGTACCCGACGTTGGTCGCCCAGTTCAGGACGTCCCCCAGGACCTTGTACTTATCTGGCGGGTGCGCCTTTGGGTCATGGGCGATCAGTTTCGTCAAATCGGGAAGGGTCTTGGGGAAACAGGGGAAGTTGTAAAACTCGCTGGCCAGGAACGCCTTCTTGAAGTTGCCGACGTAGTCAACGAGGAACTTCTTGGCCCCCTCTTTATTCTCGGCGAACTTCCAGATCACGTAGCAATCCATGACGTGCTCCAGCCCGATGGCCCGCACCGGACCCTTCAGGGCCTTCGTCAACTGGATCTTCGCGGACATTTCCGGGTTCTCTTTCTCGGCAACCCGCGTGGTGGAGATGGCGTTCAAGACCACTGAAAGCTTGCCGGAAACGACTCCCCGGTTATTGGAGGAAGCGTCCCAGGCGAAGACCTCCGGGGTCATTGCTTCCTCGAAGAGGGCCTTGACGAACTTGACCGCCTCGAGCGTCTCCTTGGAGTTCAGGACTAGATTGTGGTCTCTATCCTGCACCGAGGATCCCCATGAGTACATGATGGTCCGCATCGCCATGCCTGTGTCGATCTCTGGAGACAGGCCGATGCCCACGGGATTGCCGAACTGCTGCTTGATCTTCCGCCCGCCGACCCGGACGTCGTCCCAGGTGGATGGTCCCTTGGGCATTCCCACCGCCGTGAAGAGGTCTTGCCGGTAGTTAACGGGGTCGGGGACGAAAGAGTCCGAGAAGCCGTAATACTTCTTGGTCCTGGGGTTGTAGGTGCTCTTGATGGCGAGGTCGATCGGATCACCGTACTTGCGGCGGCACTCCTCGTAGATCTCCTTGTGGTCGATGACCTGGTCCTCAAAGGTTGGCGAAGGCCACATGAAGAGGAACAGGTCGTGACCCTTCTGGGCAGCGACTTCCGCTGCGCCTTGGGCATTCAGCGCGGCAAGGCCAACGTTGTCAACGGTGACCTCCGTGTCGTTCGCCTCCCCCCATTCCTTGATGTATGTCTTGTTAAACCACTCATCATAGGCTGGAACGAAGTGGACCCACTGGAGGATCTTCAGCTTCTTCTTTGCCGCGTGGGCGCGCCCG
>JBGPUH010000075.1:0-9270 GCA_041491025.1 Methylomirabilis sp. (SeqCode) | reverse complement strand
CCCGGTACGCAGGATCTATGTGGCCCAGTTCCGCCATGAGGCGGACCATCTTGTCTTCGAAATCACCGCTGGCGGATTTCTTCGCCACATGATCCGGATCATCATGGGCACACTCCTGGACGTTGGAAAGGGAAAACTGACGCCAGAAGATGTTCAAGCTATACTTGAAGCAAAGGATCGGAACCGCGCTTCAAAGACCCTTTCTCCCCATGCCCTCTGTCTCTTGGAAGTCGGCTATCAGCCAATCGGCATTGAGGTGAGCAAATGAACGGCCCCAAGGGAGCCCCGATTCCCTTTACGCGTTGGGGTTCAAAGGAGACTGTACATGGCTACCTTGACATGCCCGCTATTGGCTGATAGGGTAACGCGAGCGAAAAGGGATCTGTGTCAAACACAACAGGTATCGAGAGCGCACATGCTCCAGTTGATCAGTAGACAAAAACTTTTGAAGAGGGCTATTGGCCTGCTATTCTTTTTCTCGTCGCTTTTTGAGGCACGATTCGCCTTTGGCGGAGAGGCGCAGGAGAAGAACAAGGCGCCGCGGGTGGCCGCGAGGGTGGCGGATGAGGTCGTCACCCTTGATGAGATCGAGAAGACTGTTGCCTCTCAGCTCGCCCAGCTTGAGGAGCAGCGGTACCAGCTCATGCAGTCGAAGTTAGAGGAGCTGATCGCGGAGCGCCTCCTGGCACGGGAGGCCAAGCGGCGTGGGATCGCGGTGGAGGAACTCCTGAAGGCCGAGGTCCTCTCGAAGTTCTCCGAGGTGACCGAAGTAGATGTCACAGCCTTCATCATCCAAAACAAGGGGCGCCTGCAAGGGGAGACGGCAGAGCTTCGGCTCAAGGTGCGCGCGTACCTGGGGGAGCAGAAGGTGGCACAGCAGCGAAGCGCTTACGTGGCAAGCCTGGAGCGAAGCGCAAGGGTGGAGCGCTTCCTTAAAGAGCCAGAGCCGCATCGGGTAACGGTGAAGGTGGAAGGGGCCTTTGCAAAGGGTCCAAGGGATGCTCCGGTCACCATCGTCGAGTTCTCGGACTTCCAGTGCCCGTACTGCCGCAACGTCGTGACGACGGTCAATGAGGTGATGCGCCAGTACTCGGGCCGCGTCAAGTGGGTGTATCGGGACTTTCCGATCGTCGGCCTTCACCCCCAGGCGCCCAAGGCGGCCGAGGCTGCCCGGTGCGCCGGGGAGCAGGGAAAGTTCTGGGAGTACCACGATCTCCTCTTCGACCATCAGGCTCAGGCGACGGCGGCGGACTTCAAGCGGTTCGCTGATCAATTGCAGCTTGACCAAAAGAGTTTCGCGCAATGCCTGGACAGCGGAAAGCACCAGGCTGCGGTCCAGTCAGACATCGAGGAGGGCGCTCAGCTCGGGATCACCGGGACCCCGAGCTTTTTCATCAACGGCCGTTTCCTGGTGGGTGCCCAGCCACTGGAGACCTTTCGAAAGGTCATCGACTCGGAACTCCGCCGCCATTCGAAGTAATCAGCCCTCATACCCCTTTGTTGTGCCTCCATCCAGGCCCACTTCACATGATGATTGCGAAGTCCCCATCACCGCTCCGCAGGTGGCCTGCCTTTGCTTCATCCTTGCGCAACGCGACTGCCTGTGTTAACGTTTTCAACCGGTTCCAGGATGAGGCGATTGAGGAGCAGCCGATGGCGCGTGGCTACGACTTCAAGACGATCGAAGCGAAATGGCAGCAGATCTGGGAGGAGAGTGGCGTCTTCACCTCGACGGAGGACCCCACGAGGGCCAAGTTCTATCTCCTGGAGATGTATCCGTATCCGTCTGGCAGGATCCACATGGGACACGTTCGAAACTATGCCATAGGCGACGTCATGGCCAGGTTTCTTCGGATGCGGGGATACAATGTGCTGCATCCGATGGGCTGGGACGCCTTCGGTCTTCCAGCAGAGAATGCGGCCATCGAGCACCGAACGCACCCGGCCAAGTGGACCCGCGACAATATCGCCTATATGCGAATCCAGCTCAAACGGATGGGGTTCTCCTACGACTGGGACCGCGAGATCACCTGCAGCGACCCCGACTACTACAAATGGGGACAGTGGCTCTTCCTGAAGATGTACGAACGGGGCTTGGCCTACAAGAAGTCTTCGGCCGTGAACTGGTGCGACGTGTGCCAAACCGTGCTCGCCAACGAGCAGGTGGAGGGCGGGCTCTGCTGGCGTGATGACACGCCCGTCATTCAGAAGGAGCTGCCCGGGTGGTTCTTCAAGATCACCGCCTATGCTGAAGAGCTGCTTACCGGTCTGGACCAGTTGCCGGGATGGCCCGACCGAGTGAAGGTGATGCAGCGTAACTGGATCGGCAAGAGCGTCGGGGCGGAGGTCCGCTTTCCTCTCGCCGACCGGCAGGAGGCGCTCACGATCTTCACCACTCGACAGGACACCCTCTTTGGCGCCACCTTCATGATTCTGGCTCCCGAGCACCCCCTTGCCCTTACGCTCTCGAGAGCAACGCCACAGGAGCGGGAAGTCCGGGCTTTTGTGGAGCGGATGAAGCGGGAAGACAAGATGCGGCGAGCGGCAGCCGACACCGACAAGGAAGGCGTCTTCACCGGGGCACACGCCATCAATCCCCTGACCCATGAGCGGATCCCGATCTGGATCGGAAACTTCGTCCTGCTCGAGTACGGCACCGGAGCCATCATGGCGGTCCCGAGCAATGACCAGCGCGACTTCGAGCTCGCCAAGAAGTACGGCCTCCCGATCCGGGTTGCGGTCAAGCCGGCTGATGCCGATCTGGACGAGGGCGGTATGGAGGCAGCCTATGAGGGGGAGGGCGTGTTGGTCAACTCGGGTCCTTTTACCGGCATGCCCAGCCAAGAGGCGCGCGAGGTGATCGCCGATTTCCTGCAGCGGGAAGGGATCGGGACGCGCGCGGTCAACTACCGGCTTCGCGACTGGGGGATCTCGAGACAGCGGTATTGGGGGAACCCGATCCCGATCATCTATTGCGATCGGTGCGGGGCGGTCCCGGTCCCGTACGAGGACCTGCCGGTCATCCTGCCTCAGGACGTCGAGATCACCATGAAGGGCGGCTCCCCACTCGCGAAGGAGACCTCGTTCGTGAACGTCCCCTGTCCCCGTTGTGGACGTCCAGCCAAGCGGGAGACCGATACGATGGACACGTTCGTCGATTCCTCCTGGTACTTCCTCCGGTTCGCTAGCCCCCACGCGCACGATGGGCCGGTAGCGCCGTCTCAGGTCAACTACTGGATGCCGGTGGATCAGTATATCGGGGGGATCGAGCATGCAGTCCTCCACCTCCTGTACGCTCGATTCTTCACGAAGGTGGTCCGCGACCTCGGGCTGGTCACCGTCGATGAGCCGTTCACAAGGCTGCTGACCCAGGGAATGGTGTGCAAGGAGACCCATCGTTGCCCGGAACATGGGTTCCGGCTGCCAGAGGAGGTCGACACCGAAGGCCGGTGCCGGGAATGTGGCCGCCAGGTCGAGATCGGGCGGACAGAGAAGATGTCAAAATCCAAGAAGAACATCATCGACCCAGAGGATCTCCTGGCGCAGTACGGTGCCGATACTGCTCGCCTGTTTTGCCTGTTTGCCGCGCCGCCGGAAAGAGATCTGGAATGGTCTGATCAGGGAGTGGAGGGATCGTTCCGCTTCCTGACCAGGATCGCCCGCCTCGTTGAGGAGCGGGAGGAGTCCCTCACACGACCCTCCGTCCCGATCCCCTTCTCGAGACTCATTGCAGGTCGGGCCCTCTACCGGAAGGCCCAGCAGACGGTCAAACGAGTCACAGAAGACATCGAAGACGAGTTCCACTTCAATACCGCCATCAGCGCCCTCATGGAGCTGTCCAACGAAATCAGCCGCTTTGACCTGGTGGGTCCGCCGGGTGAAGAGGAGGAACGGCGCTTTGCCTTCACGTACGCGGTCGAGACCCTCTTGATCCTCTTGTCACCCTTTGCGCCGCATCTGTGCGAGGAACTCTGGGAGCGCCTCGGCCGGGACCGAAGCATCTTTCGAGCGCCCTGGCCGACCTACGAGCCCGCCGTCATCCAGGCAGAAGAAATCCTGGTGATCATTCAGGTGGACGGGAAGGTTCGGGGCCGGGTGTTCCTGCCCGCAGATGCCGATGATGAGGCCATGCGGAAGGCAGCCCTCGAAGATGATCGGGTCAGGGGATGGCTCCAGGAACGATCGGTCAAGAAGGTGGTGGTGGTGCCGAAGAAGCTGGTGAACATCGTCACCGGGGGAGGCCGGTGAAGGCCATCGCCCAATCGGTGCTCCTCCACATGCTGCTCCTCCTGACGCTCGCCGGATGCGGCTATCGGCCGTTGGGGTCCGGGGGGATCAGCGATCTGCCGCTGACTGTCAAGACCATCGCCATCGGCACGCTCAAGAATCGGACTCTCCGTCCGACCATTCAGCCGGCATTGAAGGAAGCCCTCATTCGGCGGTTTGCGGCCGATGCCCGCATCCGAGTGGTGGAGGAGGGAGGGGACGCCCTCTTAGAAGGGGCCATCGAAGGGTTCGGTGAAGAGCCGCTCACCTTCGATTCCACAGACACGGCCAGAAGGCTCCGGGTGAGCATCTCTTTTTCGTTTAGTCTCACAGATCGGCTGAAAGACAGAGTGCTGCTGCGGGACGGCATGGCAGGCGTGGCATACTACATCGCTGCGCCAGGCATCGCTGCCACCAGGGCCGCCGAGGATGAGGCCACCCTCCGGGCGGTGGCCGATCTGGCCGAACGGGTGGTCAATCGGGTCGTGGACGGGGTGTGATGGAGCGGAGGGGCGAGAAAGCCCGGTCAGTTGCCGAACAGATCGGCAGGGGGGAGATCGCGCCCGTCTACTGCCTTCACGGGGAAGATGACTACCGCAGGGAGGAAGCGCTCGCCCAACTCATCAATGCGTTGCTGACGGAAGGTGCAAGGGATCTGAGTCTCGAGCAAATCCGACCGGAGGAAGCAGGGGCAGGATCGATCCTGGGGGGTGCCAGGATCTTACCGTTTCTTTCGACCCATCGGGTCATATTGATCCGAGGCGCCGAGGCCCTATCCCGAGAGCAGCAGGAGGAGGTGCTGGCCTATCTGAACGATCCGTCTCCTACGACCTGCCTCGTGCTGGACGCGGCGCGTCTTGACCTCAGGACCCGATTGGCGGCGGCGATTCAGAAGAAAGGCGTCGTCCTTCGCTTTGATCGACTGGAGGCGAGTTCGTTGAAAGACTCGCTTCTGGCAGCGGCCCGGAGACACGGGAAACACCTCTCGCCTGAGGCGATCGATCTGCTCATTACACTGGCAGGTGATGATCTGCGCCAACTGATCTACAGTGTAGAGAAAGCCGCGCTCTTCGTAGGAGAGGGGGAAGAGATCGGCCCTCAGGACATCGAGGCTCTGGTTGGTGAGACCCGGGCCCGGTCAATCTTCCAACTGACCGACGCCGTTGGCGCCCGGGACCTGGATATTGGGCTCCGCTGTCTGACCGGCTTGATGGAGGGTGGGGAAGAACCACTGGCAATCCTCGGCATGCTTGCGCGCCAGATCCGCCTTCTGGTCCGGGCGAAGGCGCTTGGGGAGCAGTCGGCCCCGTCGAGTGCCATGGCTCGTGCGCTCGGCCTGCCCCCTCGGGTCGTCGCAACCATAGCCGGGCAGGCCGCCGTGCTGTCTTGGCAGCAGCTCTCCGACTCTTTCCGCTGTCTCTACAGGGCCGACCTTGCGATCAAGACGGGAAGGGCCGGTGCCCCGTTGGTTTTGAACCGACTTGTCTGGGATCTCTGCCGGGTGTGAGGCTTACGACGATCGCGTGAGGGCGTGAAGCTGGCGAGCCAGTCTCGACTTATAGCGAGCCGCGGCGTTCTTGGGGATGAGCCCCTTACCTGCGGCCTTATCGATCAACGGAACGGCGTGCGCGAAGGCCTTCTCCGCCCCCTCCCGATCCCGTCCCTCTAACCCTGCCCTCACCTTCTTGATGGCTGTTTTCACGCTGCTCTTTGCCGCGCGATTGCGAAGGCGTCGTGTCCGGCTCTTCCTCAACTGTTTCTCTGCTGATTTGATAATCGGCATCGGCGCATCTCTCCTTTGTTGAGCCCGCCGCTTACGGGGTTGGGCGGGCAGTGGTGTTCATTAAAGAGGAGTGGCACGGGCTTGTCAAGGGATTTCTGATGGAACAGGAAAAGCCGGGCGGGATCGCAAAGGCAGCGGGCGTGGTGAGCGCCGCCACCCTGCTAAGCCGAGTCCTTGGGTTCGTGCGCGATCTGATCATCGCCAGGGCTTTCGGTGCCGGAACCGCAACAGACGCCTTTTTTGCCGCCTTCCGGCTCCCGAACATGTTGCGGGAGCTGCTGGGCGAAGGCGCCCTCTCGGCGGCGTTCATCCCGGTCTTCACCGAGTCCTTCTCGAAGCGGGGCCGGGAGGGCGCCTGGCGGCTGGCCTGGACCGCCCTGATCCTGCTCACATCCCTTCTCGTGCTGGTCTCCGTCGCGGGCATCCTGCTGGCACCGTGGCTGGTCCGGCTTATCGCTCCCGGGTTTCAGGCCGTTCCGTCGAAACTCGACCTCGCCATCTTCCTGTCCCGGATGATGTTCCCGTACATCCTCTTTGTCGGGGTGGCGGCCCTGCTCATGGCGATCCTCAATGCCCAAGGGCACTTCGCCACCCCAGCCCTCTCGCCCACGATGTTGAACATCGCCATGATCGGGTGCGCCCTCTTTCTCACTCCGCACGTGAACCCGCCGATCCTGGCCCTTGCAGTCGGCGTCCTCATCGGTGGAGCCGGCCAGCTCCTGATCCAGATGCCGGTCGCATGGCGACGGGGGATGAGCGAGCACCGGGGCATCGATCTGCGTGATCCGGGCATCCGGCGGATCGCACGCCTCATGGCGCCGGGCGTTGCAGGGCTTGCCATCACCCAGGTCAATGTGTTCATTGGCACGTTCCTCGCCTCGTTTCTGGGGGAGGGGGGCATCTCGATCCTCTACTACGCCTTTCGCCTCATCCAGTTCCCCATCGGCATCTTCGGTGTCGCAATCGCCACCGCAGCCTTTCCCACGATGGTCAGGCATGCAACCGACCGGTCACTTGCGGAAGTGGGTGACACCGCGGCCCACTCCATCCGCCTCGTGCTCTTCGTCACCCTGCCTTCGATGATAGCCCTCATGGTCTTTCGAGTTCCAATTGTCCAGCTCCTCTTTGAGCGTGGCGCGTTCGACCGATCGGTTACCCTGGCAACGGCTGACGCCGTCTTTTTCTATGCCCTCGGCCTGGGAGCCTATGTCTCGAACCGGATCCTCGTCGCCGCATTCTATTCGATCCAGGATACGACGAGCCCAGTCAAGATCGGGGCCGTCGCCGTGCTGGTGAATATCGCCTTCAGTCTGCTGCTCATGCGGCCGCTCGGGGTGGGCGGTCTCGCTTTGGCGACGGCCATCTCATCTTTTGTGAACCTGGGCCTTCTGCTGACTGCGCTCCGGCGACGCCTTGGCCGGTTGGGCAAGGCCCCGCTTCTCCCCTCGCTGCTGCGGCTCTGCGCCGCCTCTGCCATCATGGGCCTGGTGGCGCTCGCGCTCCTGCATCTCCGCGACCCTGTGACGATTGAAGCGACCTTCCAGCGCGCCATCGTGTTGGCGTGTGAGCTGTTCGGAAGTCTCGCCGCCTTCCTCGCCGCCGCTGCCTATCTGCGCTCCGAGGAACTGAGGTCCTTACTCAAAAGAGTCCTGCCCTGAAGTCGGTGCCTGCCGAATTCCAGTTCAGTGTAACCCCAAAACACAGCGAGGCATGAAGCAAAAAGCTTGTGGGCCGCATGAGGAGCCGATAGAATGGGGGAAGAACACCCACAACCCCTGTCCTCCACAGGGTGCGGCTCACACCGGCGCCCTCGCAACACTTATCGCTGTTTTTGAGTGGAAGATTTTGGTTGACGGTCTGCGTAGGACATGTTAAATAGTTAAATTCATTACACCGTAGTCCTCCATTTCGCATGCCCTAGGCAGCCGGACTTGCTATCGAGAGACAGGTCGTTTTGCTGGCGGGATAGCCGGGGCGGCCACCACCGAGGAGAAGGCCGTCTAGGCGCAACAGTACGGGAAGGCATCCGGTTATAGAGAGGCACATCGGGTCCGCACAGGATCGCTCCGACGAGTCTGGGAGGTAGATCAGGGTAATGTTATCGGACGGGATGAAGATGAGAGGGAGGTCGAGAAGGCGATGCCGATAAGCGCTTTCGGGAGTCCGGGTCTGGAGAAGAACGTTGGAAACTTCGAATTGATCGATACGCTCCGGGAATGGGGAATCACCCATTACAGCGGGGTGAATGGTGGGGGAGTCGTGCATGTCACGAAGTATCTCGTCCCGCTGACCGATCTGTCGCAGGTTGCGGATGGCGTTCCACGGATGCTGACTCTGGGCGAATACGCGTCGGGTTTCATGCCGTTGGGCTATTACTTAGCCTCGGGGCGAATCGCCTGCTCGATCACAACGACTGGGGCGGCCACGAAACTCGGAGCCAGCGGGCTCACTGATGCCAAGCTGCATAACATCCCCGCGTTGTATCTCATCGCCCTGAATTCGACCGGCTCCATTGGGAAGGCGCCCCTACAGGATGTGTCAGAGTATGGCATGAACGTTGTCCCGCAGCTTCAAGCTGAGCTGGGGGACGGCTGTATTGTGATCGATAATATCCACCGGCTTGAGCAAGATCTTGTCAAGGTGCAAAATATCCTTCTCGAATCGCGACCGGTCGCGATCGCGTTCCACCCCGACATCCTGGCCAGAGACATCCAGGTGGATGTTCCGAAAGCCGAAAAGCCCCGCATCCTCCACAAAGAAGATATGGAGGTCTTCCTCAAGCAGTTCCCGCCGATGGCAAAGAAACGACGGGTGATTATCTACGTGGGCGAGGAGGCGGCGTTCAGTCCGAACATCCAAGAACTGTCCACAGAGCTGTCTGAACTCCTGCAAGCCCCTACCGTCTGGTCCGTCAACGGGGCCAACGCCGTTTCCCACAAGAACCCGTACGGCTATGGGCACATCATGTTCGGCGGCAACGACAAGGCCATGGAACTCTGGCGGAGCATGAACCAGGAGGACATTCTGATTACGCTCGGGTTCTGCCCGGGAGAGTATTCGATCAATCTCGAGTCCATTCCGGCCAAATGGACGTGGCACTTTGGCGCGTACATGCATGGCTACGGCGAGATCAAAGGTGATTTCCGACACCGATGCAAGGGAGGCTACACAAAAATCCGTGGCGATATCGCCTTTGCGCTCGAAGAGGTCATCCCCCGGTT
>JBGPUH010000074.1:0-9299 GCA_041491025.1 Methylomirabilis sp. (SeqCode) | reverse complement strand
TCAGGGCGTACGTGGCCAGCAGTTGGACGACGTGCTCTGCTTGGTAGATCCGGCGAAGGACCCCGAATTCCACGACCGCGCCGACCAGTGCCACGGCGACGGGCGCCACCACCAACGCCAGCCAGAAGCTTCCGGCCCCTCCTGTCTGCTGGATCACCGAGGCCGCAACGAACGCCCCGATCATGTACAGAGAGCCGTGGGCCATGTTGATGACGCGCAGCACTCCGAAGACCAGGGTCAGGCCAGCCGCCACGATGAACAGGATCGAGGCGCGCGTCAGCCCCGCCATGATCAGGAGGATGATCGTTCCGATATCCCAGGTCATGATAGACTTGGCATCGCCTTAATCGGAGTCTAGCCTGCTGGCGATTGGTAAATGATCGCGCCCCACTCTGAGGCTACTTCTTTGCCTTGGCTCGGACCTCGAGCACCTCCGCCTCAGAACGCCACACCTTGTCACCCGGGATGTAAGTGGCGTCCTTCCAGATGGCGAAATCGGGAAAGCTCTTGTCCCATGCGACCACCCCGATGTACGAGCCCACGTTGGCCTGGTGGTCCACCTTGCGAATGTATCGCCCAGGACCGCGCAGTGAATCCAACTGGAGCCCTTCCAGGGTGTCCACAACCTTCTCGGTCTCAACCGTATTCGCCTTCTTTACCGCCTTGGCCCAGGCCATCACCGCATCGTAGGCATTGATCGCCCAGCATGATGGGTATTTGTTGGTGGCCGCGCGATACTTCTTGATGAAATCTTCGATACGCTGGCCGGGCGCCAGCTTTCGAATGACGTGGAAGGGTCCACGCTCGTACCCGATCACCCCTTCGACCACATCCTTCCCCAGGCCCTGTAGTGTGTCCACATCATAAAGCGACGCGAAGGGGAACTTCTTGAAGAAGTCGTAGCCCTTGGCCTGCTTGGTGAACCCGATGAGGTCCGAGCCGAACAGATTGCTGTACACGGCATCGGGCTTGGCCGCGATGATGGCAGTGATGTAAGAGGTGTAGTCAGTCTCTCCACCCTTGGGCCAGACCCTGCCGATGATCTCGACGTCCTTCTTGTTCTCCTTCAGGCGACGCTCGAAGGCCTCCGACTGGATGTGGCCGAACTCATAGTCCGGCCCGATGATCATGTATTTTTTGTAGGGCTTCTTCGCCATGTACTCCCCCATCGCGCTCCCCTCGATGAAGGTATTCGTCACCACGGAGAAGATGTAGCGATGCCCGCGCTCCACGACGGCCCGCTCGGTGTTGGAGGTGTGGGCAATGAGGATCGTCTTGTTCTCCTTCGCCACCTCCGACATGGCCAGCAGCACACCACTGGAGACCGGGCCGAAGACCGCAGCCACCTCCTCGCGAAGGATCACATCCCTGATCTCGCGCGATCCCACATCCGGCTTCGCTGAATCGTCCCGGACGATCAGCTCCACCTTTCGCCCCAGGACTCCGCCGGATGCATTCAACTCGGCGACAGCGATCTTGGCCCCTTCGATTCCGGCGAGCCCATAGAGAGCAAAACTACCCGTAGTGGTGTTGACCATTGCCACCTTAATGGACTTCTGGGCCTCCGCGGGTGACACGATGAGGACCAGCCCGAGCAATAGCATCAGAACGCCAACTGCACCACGCTTACCTCTCATGACTTCCCTCCTTCGCTCGAACGAGCGGATGAACCGTGAGGGGCCCAAACGGGCCTCCTATGACCAATGCCCACAGAGACCAACTTGTGCCGGTTGATGCCAGACGGCTCCACCATCTTGAATCCACACCCGGATCTTCGCAAGCGTCCCCCGCCGCTTGAGCGCAAGCTTGGAAGAATGGCCGCCTCAATCGGGAGAAACGAGCATTAGGCGTCGTTCCATAAGCGAACCATGTGCCAACTCGGTTCACCCAGTCACAGCAGCCGCTTGCACGAAGCCGAAGGATGCGACGTCCTGAGCCTTGGCGCCCCTCTTGCGTTCCACCGGCCCAAATAAGAAGAGGTGTGGTTCACGTTGGGCTGAGCAACTGTCAGTGTCATTATCAGTAGACATTAGCAGCGATCAACTATATAACATATTGACATATAAGGAGTTATTTCAGAAGATGAATATTATAGACATGTCTGTAATTATCTACACAACCAGATCGTGTTTCTTTGCAGGCTGCCCACCCAGATTTAACCGCAGCAACCTCTGATATAGGCCTGTCCGGTGAATACCCAAGAGCTTTGCTGCCTTCGCCTTGTTTCCCTTCGCCATCTTTAGGGCCTGAAGAAGGGCCTCCCGCTCTGCCTCCTTCACCGCTTCTCGGAGATTAGACCGGCGACGGTCTCCTGCTCGTGCTCGCCCCACCTCGTGCAGGAAGAGCGGAAGGTGCTCGATCTCAATCTGCTGGCCCTCCGCCGCGTACGAGGCGCGCTCCAGGACATTCATCAATTCGCGTATGTTTCCGGGCCAGTCGTAGCGCTGGAACAGATCAAGCACTTCCCCCGAGAGGCTAAGAGGCCGGACCCCATGTTCCTCCCGCAGGCGCGTCAGCATGTGTCGGCAGATGGCCGGGATGTCCTCCCGCCGTTCTCGAAGCGGAGGGATATGGACCGGAACCACGTTCAGACGATAGAACAAGTCGCGTCGCAGCCGTCCTTCCTTCACCAGGACTTCGGGATCTGAGTTGGTGGCAGCAATCAGTCGAAAATCGACATCCATCGTCTTGGTCCCACCGACCCTTTCCACCTCCTTCTCCTGCAGGACGCGCAAGAGCTTCGCTTGCATCTCTAGCGGCATTTCGCCGATCTCATCAAAGAAGATGGATCCTTGGTTGGCCAGCTCAAATTTTCCGGGCTTCCCCTTTCGGCCGGCGCCAGTGAACGCTCCCGCCTCGTACCCGAAGAGTTCCGATTCAATGAGCTCCCGGGGGATGGAGGCGCAATTGAAACGCACGAAGGGCTTTGAGCGCCGCACGCTCGCATGGTGGATGGCGTGGGCGAACAGCTCCTTCCCCACCCCGCTCTCTCCCAGCAAGAGCACCGTGCTGTTCCGCTCCGCCGCCTTGAGGGCGAGGCGTTTCGCTTCCTCGATTGCCCAGCTCGTTCCGATGATGTGGTCAATGGTATACTTAGAGGAGCGGAGGTGTTCCAGCTCCCGCTCATAGTGCTCGAGCTTGGACTCCAGGAGATTGAGTTTCTGGGCCAGCTCCGTGATTTCGGCCACATCCCGAAACATGACCTGGCCCACCGCCCCGATGATCTTTCCAGCCTCGTCCCGAATCGGCACCCGCTGGACGACCATATTCTGCCCCTTGATCTTATGCTTCCAGCCGATCTCCGGCTCGCCACTCTGTACAACAAGGTGCATTCGAGTGTTCTCGATGACATCGGCCACATGCCGACCAAGAACCTGGGCACGAGGGATCCCCAGGAACCGCTCGTAGCTCTTGCTATAAAACGTGACCATCCCCTCGGCATCCACGACGAGCGTCCCGAACTCGATGTTGTCCAGCGCCAGGTCTAACGGAACATCGCCCACGGGCAGTCCTCCTCAGGCCTTTCCTGTGAAATGTCAGAATCCTCTTTATGTCCGGTCTCGATGTTCGGAGCTCATGAGACCATCCTACAAACCGCGGAGACGGGCGACGTGCAGGACGGCAACGATCGTCATGCCATCCAGGATCTCGCCATCCATCACCATGCGGAGGAGCTTCGCGAAGGGAAAAAGCTGGGTCTTGATAAACTCGGTCTCGTCGCCTGATTGGGGATCGACCGCCCGGAGTTCCTCTGCCAGATAGAGGTGGGCGGTCTCATCGAGGATGCTTTTGCTGGTGTGATACGCCACGATCTTTTTGAGCACACCCGCCCTGTATCCGGCCTCTTCTTCGAGCTCTCGCTGGGCGGCTTTCTCAAGCGATTCCCCAGGGCGCACACCACCTGTCGGCATCTCCCAGGTCGTGCGCCCTGCCACATATCGGTACTGCCGGACCAGCAAGACCTGATCATCGTCCACGAACGGAAGAATGCCGACGCAATCGCCGCAGGTCACGACGCCGTAGATGGTCGTCCTCCCATCCGGAAGCGCGACCTGGTCCTCCCGAAGTGAGAGCCACCGGTTCTGATAGATCGGCTTGCTGGAGAGCCTCTTCCAGGGCTCAGAAGACAGGTCTGGTTTCGGCATTGTCTATCCTTTACCCACACCTGGCTGCTTTTGCCCGCTCGACGCACGTAGCGGCGCCATAAATGGGCGAGGCGATGTCGTCCCTCCTGGCGAACAGCCCCACCCTGTCGTACCACATGCCGAGGCACGGGACCTCTCCGGACAACGTGCGAGAGCCAGGCAGGTCCAGACAACGCTTTGGTAAGATCTCCGGATGCTGCAGGACAAGGCTGACGCCCTCCAGGGCGGTCAGGCCACGTTCTCCGGACGAGAAGGCCGCTTCGGCTTCGCTGACAATCCGACCAAGATGACGCTTGCCTGCATCCGCTTGCAGCCAATAGGGGCCGGCGCTGATCGTTAGACCAGGATCCGGCAACAGCGCCGCGCTCAGGTAGTTGGCGATGTTGGCGTGCTGGAGTTGAATCCAAAAATCGACCCTGGGCTCGACCAAGATCAAGAGGTCGAACCCCATCGCGGCAGCTTCCGGGTCCCAGACGGGTTGCGGCAGACTGAACCGATATTCTTCCTCCGTCACCCCGAGCACCTTCGGGATGCCGAGCTGGATCATCTGCGTGACGAGTCCTTCACTCACATGCATCGGCTCGGGAACCGCTCCCGTCCGGTGGACTCGCCGCTCCCTCTGGGCCACACCTGCTCTCCTTTGCTAATTGCTGAGTTGCGGCCCTCGTTTTTCAAGGATCGCGGCCACCGCCTCATCATGTTCCTTCGACTTCCAAAGGCTACGAAAAAGCTTGACCTCTAGGGAGAGGCCCTTCTGGAACGGCATCTCCCGGCCCTGAACCAGGGCCCGTTTCATCGCCCGGATGGCCCGGGGCGGTTTGGCGGCGATCCTGCGGGCCACCGCACGTGCTCCACTCATCAGCTTCGACCGTGAGACCACCCAATCAACCAAGCCCAGCGCCAACGCCTCCTTGGCCGAAATGGCCTCGCCCAACAAGAGGAGGCGCGAAGCTCTTGCAGGGCCCACCAGACGCTGGAGCCGTTGCCCACCGCCCCATGCGGTCATCAGCCCGATGTCCACCTGGCGGAAGACGAACGAGGCGGTCTCCGCGGCGATGCGAAGATCACAGGCTAACGCCACCTCAGTTCCACCACCGATGGCATATCCGTTGATGGCACCGATAACCGGAACGGGGAGGCTCTCGATTCGCCCCAGAAGGCGACGCATCACCGAGAGCATTCCCAGAACCTGGCGATCTGTCACCAGACCTTGGAAGTAACGGAGATCGCCGCCGGAGATGAACGCGTCGTGTCCGGCGCCAGTGAGGATCAACGCTCGAAGATCCCGGTCTTGCTCCGCCAGGCCGATGGCCGCTTCCATCTCCTCCATCGTCCGGCGGTCGAGGGCGTTCTTGACACGTAACCGATTAATGGTGAGGGTGGCGATGTTCTCCTGCACCGTGTAGCGGAGAGTTGTAAAGCTCATTCTTCGAAGTTCCAGGTTCCCGGTTTCTAATGACACACGACCAAGGAGATGCACCACGGAACAGACAAGAACGCCAAAACATGCAGAATAATAATTAAAGTAACTTCTTAAGCTAGAGAACCTATCTCACTACTGTTGCAGTGCTAGTTCAAGATTCAGTCTTCTCGTCATCCTCGCGGCTCGGCTTGATTCCAAGCTCCCGCAATTTCTTTCGCAGCGTATTGCGGTTGATGCCGAGCAACTCGGCCGCCCGGAGTTGGTTCCCGCCCGTTCTCTCCAGGAGGTGCAGGAGGAGTGGCCGCTCGAGGGCGGCGAGGAAATGGGAATAGATCTGCCCATCTTTCTCCTGCTTCAGGCGCTGCAGCTCTGCGCCGATCCCCTGATGCAGCATCCGCTCAAAGGAGGATCCGCCGCCCGCCGCACCGACTTCCGCCGCTCGCGCAACGGGAGCAGGCAAGTGCTCCGGCAGGATCAGGGAGGTCGCGGAGAGAACACAGGCGCGCTTGACCGCGTTTTCCAGTTCCCGGACATTTCCGGGCCAGCTATAGGCGAGCATCCACTCAAGCGCCTCGGGCGAGACCGTCTTCGGCTCCTGCCCCTGCTCTTCGGCGAAGAGGTGGAGAAAGTGGTTCACGAGAAGGGGGATGTCTTCACTCCGCTCCCTGAGTGGCGGGAGGTTGATCGCCACCACGTTCAGCCGGTAGTAGAGGTCCTCTCGGAAGGCCTTCTGCGCGACCGCAGTTTCCAGGTCTTGGTTTGTGGCGGCGATGACCCTGACGTCCGCGGAAAGCTGTCGCTCGCCCCCCACCCGCTCGAACTGGCGCTCCTGCAGGACACGCAGGATTTTGGCCTGGAGCCCAAGGTCCATGTCCCCGATCTCATCGAGGAAAAGTGTCCCGCCCTCTGCCAACTCGAACTTTCCGCGCCTGAGCGCGCTGGCCCCGGTGAAGGCGCCCTTCTCGTGGCCGAACAGCTCGCTTTCCAGGAGATCGCGTGGGATGGCGGCACAGTTGACGGCCACAAACGGCCGCGCGAGGCGGCGGCTATTGTAGTGAATCGCTTTGGCGAGTAGCTCCTTCCCGGTCCCGCTCTCGCCTTTGATGAGTACCGTCAAGTCGCTTGCGGCCATCTTGCCGACCATTTTGAAGATTTGCTGCATGGCCGGGCAAAGGCCCACGACCCCACCGAAGTCGAAGGGTCGCCCGCCCACGGCCTCCATCCGCTCCAACTGCTCCGTGAGATCCCGGATCTCAAAGGCTCGACGGACCAGAATCGACAGTTCACCGAAGTCGAACGGCTTCGTGATGTAGTCGTATGCCCCACGCTTCATCGCCTGGACCGCCGCCTGGAGCGTCCCGAAGGCGGTCATGATGATGACGGGTAGATCTGGACGAGTCTCCTTGATCTTGGTGAGCGTCTCCAACCCATCCGACCCGGGCATCTTGATATCCATGAGGACGAGATCGATCCCCTGTTCTGTGGCCCGCCTGAGCCCCTCCGCCCCATCACTTGCGAGCACGATCCGATACCCCTCACGCTCCAGCGCCTTGCTGAGGGCCCACCGGATGCTCTCCTCATCATCTACCACGAGGATCTTTCTTGTCCCGATCATGGCGCAAACCCTTCCGGTGAAGAAGACTCGTGCTGTTTCGCGAGCGGGAGCAGGACCCGGAAATTGCTGCCCTTACCAGGCTGGCTAATCGCCTCCATGGCGCCGCCATGGTCCTCGACGATCCTCAGGCAGATGGCCAGCCCAAGCCCGGTCCCGCCTTTTTTTGTGGTGAAGAAGGGAGTGAATAGATGCCGCTCGATCTCGGGATCGATCCCGCCTCCCTGGTCGATGATCTCCGCCACTGCCACTGACAGGCCGCGGCACCGCTGGGAAGAGCGCTTGTACCGGGTCTTGAGGGTCAGTTCCCCGCCACCCGGCATCGCCTCGACCCCGTTTCGGATCAGGTTCAGGAAGAGCTGGCGGATCTCAGCCGGATCGGCCAGAATCTCCGGGAGCTGCGGGTCGTACAGTCGCTGGACGGTGACCCCGCGGGCAGAAAGCGGGCCCTGCTCGAGAAACAAGAGACTATCGAGGATCTCGTGCAGGTTACACGGACGGACGACAGGGCCTCGCGGCGTGGCGAACGAGAGGAGCCGTTCCACGATTGCGGCAAGCCGATCGACCTCTTTAATGATGACCGAGGTATATTCTTTGAAGGCAGGGGGCAAGCCGCTCTCGCCATCGAGCAACTGGGCCGCACCCCTGAGACCCGCCAGGGGATTTCGAATCTCGTGGGCCACCCCAGCGGCAACCGTTCCGAGAGCTGCCAAGCGGTCTGAGCGCGAGAGGCGCTCCTCCAAATCCCTGATCCGTGTCTGATCACGAAGGGCCAAGACCGCACCCCGCGCCTCCCCCACAGCGTCCCTTATGAGGGAGGCAACGGCGCCGACGACGACCTGCGAACCATCCTGTCTTGTGAGGCGGGCATCGAAATCGGTGTGGGTCCGACCGCTCTCCAGCGTCTTCCGGACCAGCTCCTGCAGCGGGCGATCATTCGGAAAGATTTGCTCGAAGGGCCGGGCGTGCAGTGGCTGGGCCGACAGGCCGATCAACTCCTCGGCCGCCTGATTGATCGAGCGAATCTGCCCGGTTGGATCGACAACGATGATGGCATCCTGCAGACTTCCCAGCAGGTCCTCATAATACATCCGCATCGACTCGATGGAGGCACTGAGTTCATCGCAGCGCCGCCTGAGCCTTTCCGGCTCCGACGCGCTGCCGCTCTGTCGTCTTTCGGACCCCTCTGCCATGGTACTCCTTGTTTTCCAGGCATCTTAGCCGATTTCCTGCGGGGTGACAAGCCGGAAGGCGAAGCGCGGATATCTCGTGGGTCAAGCAACTATAGCAAACGCATTAATGAAAGTGTCATTGCGAGGGGCGGAACGACGAAGCAAGCTCGTCCTTTGTGCAGGTCGGTAAGGGATGAGATTGCTTCGGCTGCGCCTCGCAACCACACTGCGTGTCGGATTGCCACGCTCCCGTTGGTCGCTCGCAATGACGATGTCACAGCATTTAATACGTTTGCTACGGTGAACGGGCAATGCGGGAATGGCTTGCAGCGAATTGGTGGGAAGAACACGTCGGACGTCATGGCTGACCCCCGGGGTGGTGGCTCAAGCGATGGCGGGAAGGCAGAAAGGCGCAAAGGTGTGTACAGGAATCAAGGGAAAAGCGGCGCCAATGCCGAAAGGCATCGCCTGCCGTTCCAGAGGGCCTACGCCGGGCGGCGCACCTTCTGCTGCTGGGCGCGCTGAGTGTTGGCGATCCAGCGCTCGATCGACTCTTTCTTGAAGCGCCAGGCGTTGCCCAGTTTCCAGGCGGGCAGCGTCCCGTCCCGCGCCATCCGGTAGACCGTCGATTTGTTGATCCGGAGGAAGCGTGCCACCTCCTCCAGGGTCATGATCGTCGGCCGCTGCTCTGCCCGCTGCGTGCTCCGCTCCTCCTCCATCGGTCTCCTCCGACGGCCGCGTTGCCTGCGGCACTGCCGACCGTTCCTTCAAAAAGCCGTTCGTTACTGAATTCCGTCGCCTGTTCTGCTATGGTGGCTTACTGTAGCTAATACTGGCTAATCTTGTCAAGTCTTTTTCTGTGGAGCACTCAAGGGTCGGCCTTGCTTGACTCGGAGGGCAGAAAAGGAGATCGCCTGAGTATGCGACGAACAGGACAGGAGGAACTG
>JBGPUH010000073.1:0-9311 GCA_041491025.1 Methylomirabilis sp. (SeqCode) | reverse complement strand
CCGGGGCTGAATCCCAATGTCACCAAGGTCCGGGAGGGAAGCAAGGCCTACCTGGAGAATATCCTGAAGGTGAAGCATGGAAGCGTTCTCGAACACGCCAACTGGACCTTCGCCTTCTTCAACGTCAGCCGGATCATGACACATGAACTCGTGAGGCACCGGGCGGGAACTGCCATCAGTCAGGAGAGCCTCCGCTTTGTGCGGCTGACGGAGATCGGGATGTGGCTGCCACCCGAGATCCGCGAGAATCCTGAGGCGCTCGCGATTTTCGAAGAAGCCGTGGTCAAGAGTGAGGAGGCTCAGAACCGCCTGGCGAAAGTGTTAGAGATCGAGGGGCGGCCGTTTCACGAGAAGAAAGTCCTCACCTCGGCGATGCGCCGTGTCGCCCCGGACGGGGTCGCCACGACCATCATTTGGAGCGCCAATGCCCGGACGCTGAGATGGGTGATCGAGGCGAGGACAGAGCCGGGGGCCGAGGTGGAGATCCGCATGGTCTTCGGGAAGGTGGCGGACATCATGACCCGGGAAGCTTCACATCTCTTCGGCGACTTCAAGCCGATCCCCCTCCCAGACGGCACCTCCCAGTGGCAACCCAACCATAGCAAAGTGTGATTGACTTGATCGTTGGCACCAGCAAGCGCGCGAAATGTTGCTAGTTGCTAGCTTGTCATTGCAAGCGACCGGAGGGAGCGCGGCCATCTCACGGCATTTTCAGAACCGTGGGATTGCTTCGTCGCGCTGCTCCTCGCAATGACACGTTGATTCATGCGTTCCTATTAATCCGTCTCCCTTTCCACGGAAACTTGCGCGCCGCGCTGCCTTCTGACAGAATAGCGACACCATGGCTGAGACGCTGCTCGACAAGATCTGGCGGGCCCACACGGTCCGCACGCTTCCCTCGGGACAGACCCAGCTCTTCTTCGGCCTGCACCTGATTCACGAGGTGACCAGCCCGCAGGCCTTCCAGATGCTCCGGGAGGCGGGACTTCGGGTCCGCTTCCCCGAGCGGACCTTCGCCACCATCGACCATATCGTCCCCACCGCCTCCCAGGCCCGCCCCTTCGGTGACGTCCTGGCCGAGGAGATGACCGTCCACCTGGTCCGCAACTGCAAGGAGTTCGGCATTCCCCTCTTCGATCTGGACAGCGGCCGGCAGGGGATCGTCCACGTCATCGGCCCGGAGCTTGGCCTGACCCAGCCGGGCATGACCATCGCCTGCGGCGACAGCCACACCTCCACTCATGGTGCCTTGGGCGCCCTCGCATTTGGCATCGGCACCAGCCAGGTGCGAGACATCCTGGCGACGCAATGCTTGGCACTGGACAAGCCGAAGCTTCGGCAGATCAGCATAGAGGGGACACTTCACCGCGGGGTGTACGCCAAAGACGTGATCCTGGCGATCATCCACCGGCTGGGCGTCAAGGGCGGCGTGGGGTATGCCTACGAGTACGCCGGATCGGCCATCGAGGCGATGTCCATGGAGGAACGTCTCACCATCTGCAACATGAGCATCGAAGGAGGGGCACGCGTCGGCTATGTCAATCCCGACGCCACCACGTGTGCCTATCTGAAGGGCCGTTCCTTCACGCCGCAGGGCGATGCCTTTGACCGCGCCGTGACGTGGTGGATGAGCATGGCGACGGACCCGGGCGCCGCCTTCGACGATGTGGTCCGCATGGACGCCGGGGACATCGAGCCGATGGTGACGTGGGGGATCAACCCTGGCCAATCCGTGGGAGTGGGTGAGCGGATCCCGGATCCGGTCGCCGCCCCAGAGCCCGACCGGGCCGCCTGGTCTGAGGCCCTCACCTTCATGTCCCTCCAGCCCGGTCGGCCCATCGTGGGAACCCCGATCAACGTGGCCTTTATCGGCTCCTGCACGAACGCGCGGCTGTCCGATCTGCGGGCCGCCGCCGAAGTCGCCCGCGGGCGGAAGGTCGCGAAGGGGATTCGCGCCCTCGTGGTCCCGGGGTCGCAGGCTGTCGCCGGGGCGGCCGAGGCCGAGGGGCTCCACGAAATCTTCCAGGAGGCCGGCTTCGAGTGGCGCAAGGCCGGCTGCTCCCTGTGTCTGGGGATGAACGAGGACAAGCTGACCGGGCGGGAGGTCTGCGCCTCCTCCAGCAACCGGAACTTCAAGGGACGCCAGGGAAGCCCGACGGGGCGGACCCTCCTCATGAGCCCCGCCATGGTCGCGGCAGCGGCCATCGCCGGCAAGGTCACCGACGTGCGGAAGCTACTGGGATGAGTCAGGACAACGTCCGCCGCCGGATCGTCGGCCGCGGCATCGCACTCCCCGGCAACGACATCAACACCGACCGGATCATGCCGGCCCGGTATCTGAAGAGCGTCACCTTCGAGGGTCTCGAGGCGCACCTCTTCGAGGACGATCGCCGCCAGGCCGCCGACCACCCGTTCAATCAGACCTACTACCGCGGCGCCTCGATCCTCGTGGTCGGCCAGAACTTCGGCTCCGGTTCTTCCCGCGAGCATGCGCCTGAGGGTCTGCGCCGCTGGGGCATCCGGGGAATCGTGGGCGAGTCGTTCGCGGAGATCTTCTTCGGCAATTGCGTCGCCATAGGCCTGCCCTGCCTCACTCTGAATGCGGCGGACGGCGGCTGGCTGATGGAGGCTGTCGCGCGCTATCCGGAACAGGAAATCCTGCTGGATGTGGAGAACCGGCTGGTTCGATTCGTCGGGCGAACCTTTCCCGGCATGATCCCAGATGGAGCCCGCCATCAGCTCCTGACGGGCACCTGGAACGCCACCGGCGTCCTGCTGGAGGCGGGCGACGCGATCGAGCTGGTCGCCAAGCGCCTCCCCTACGTCACGGGGTACTGATTCCTTGGCGCTAAACGCGATGCACTTCAGATCGACGATGCTGGCAACTCTCATCATCGGCCAGGTGCTCACCGCCTCGACAAGCCACGCCATCCAAGAGGAGATGAAAACGATCGCCACGCGGCTTAACGTCACCCAGCCCTTTCTGCTGCTCAGACCGGACCGCCGTCCCGTGGCCAGCGTCATCCTGTTCACCGGCGGCCATGGCCGACTGGCGCTTTCGGAGCGGGGGATCGGTTGGGGAGCTCAGAGCTTTTTGGTCCGAACACGAGCCCTGTTTGCCCAGCAGGCGTTCTTGGTAGCGGTGGTGGACGCCCCCTCCGACATCGGCGCCGAGGGTCTCGGGCATTTCAGGACCCGCGAGGTGCATGCCCAGGACATCGCGGGCGTCATCGCATTTCTCAGGCAGACTGCCAGTGTTCCCGTCTGGCTCATCGGCACGAGCGCGGGTACGCTCTCGGCGGCGAATGCCGCGGCACGAATCCGGCGGGGCGGGGCGGACGGGCTCGTGCTGACATCGAGTATCATGCGGAGCAGCCGAGAGCTTCCCTATGCATTGGCCGACGTGAGACTGGAGGACATCGCGATTCCCACCTTGTTTGTCCACCACAAGGACGACTCGTGCAGGGCGACGCCCTATGAGGATATCCTCGGTGTGATGAAGAAGTTGACTCGGGCACCAAAGGTGGAGTTGCTCACCTTCACTGGTGGGGACCCTCCACGCTCAGAGCCGTGCGAGGTCTTCTCCCCCCACGGTTTTCTCGGACTCGAGCCCGCCGTCATCGGCGCGATCTCCGCCTGGATCAAGGCCGCATCAGGGGTCCGGTAACGCCGTTCCTTTCCCGACAATGCGCGTCAGGCGTCCCCCGTTGCCGCTCCGCATGGCTTCCGATTTCGACTTGACAGTGTGACCAAAGAAAGTTATCAAGCTATGCTAACCGCAGAAAGGGGAGCAAAGATGAAGGCCTGGATGATCGTTCTGATACTCCTGATCGGGGTGGCGCTCGGTGTCAGCGGCACCATCCTCGCTCCGAAACTCGTCGGCCCGTATCTGCCGGAATCGTTTCGGGCAAAGACCGAGGTCGTCGAGGGGGAGGTAGATCGGAAATTGCGAGAGCAGGATCGCCTCCTGCTGACCGTCCAGACGTCGCAGGGAACTGTCCTTGCCACTTTCAAGAAAAACGTGGCGGAGATTGATCTCCTCGTCCAAAAAGGCGATAGGGTGACGCTGGCCCTCCGTCGGTACGAGCCGTTCGCGGAGGACCCGGCGATCCAGCGGGTCAGAAAGCAGGACACCACGAAGCAGGAACCGGTAAGGCAGGAACCCATCCCTCGGCCGAAGGCGGGTGAACCTTCGCCTCCTGCCAACGGGGGAGGGAGCGCGTACTAAGGATTGCTTCGCTCCAATCAGCCGCTCGCAATGACGAGCGTCAGGCCTCGGGACCGTCGCCGACCTTCCGGAGGGACTCGATGAAGCGGGTGACGGTGGGCGACAGACGCTTCTGCTTGCGGTAGATGATGCCTACCGGCCGTACCAGGTCGGGGATCCCGAGCGGGACAGCGGCGAGACTGCCAATCCCCATCTCGTTCAGAACGGCGGGTCGAGGGAGGATGCTCACTCCGGCATCGATGGCGATCGCCTGCTTGATCGTCTCGATGTTGTCGAACTCCATCACCACGTTGACCCTGACGTTATGCTGCTTGAGGCTCCGGTCGATCGCCTTGCGGATCCCGAGGTCCGCGTCAAACGCGACGAACTTCTCACCGTTCAAATCCGCGGGCATGATCACGCGCCGTCTGGCGAGCCGATGGTCGGGGTGACACACGAACACCATCTTCTCGGACCGCCATGGGATCACTGTGAGGGAGCGCATGGCCGGCGGGTACGACATGATCCCGATATCCGCCTCGTCATTGATGACAGCCTCCACGACCTTTTGGGGGTGGAGGCATTCGAGCAGGACCTTCGCTCGAGGGTGGTCCGACATAAAGGTCTGCAGATGGCGGCTCACGTCGTGGAGCCCCACGGAGTAGATGGCCGCAACACGCACTGTCCCGTCCAACCTCGTTCTGGCTGATGCGATGCGACCCCTCGCCTGCTCATACCGATCAAGCAGATCCCGGCAGGCGTCATAAAATATCCGCCCCTCGGGGGTCACGGTGAGCGGGCGCTTGGTCCGGTCGAGCAACTGGACATCCAGCTCGGCTTCCAACTGCTGGATCGCTTGGCTGACTGCAGACTGGGAGATTTCGTTGGCCGAGGCTCCGCGAGAAAAGCTGCGCAGCCGCACAACATCGCAATAGAGCTGAAGCGTATCCAGATTCATGGTGGTATGATATACTATTAGTACAGCTAATGCAAAGTATTTTTGTTTTTTGGGTGACTTATGGGTTGACTTTGTGTATACTGGCCGGAACAGCAAGAAGGCTAGCCCGGATTATTCACGAACGGGCTTGATACCCTCACCCGCACCCTCTCCCTCAAGGGAGAGGGTCCAGCCTTAAATTCCCTCGCCCCCCGAAGGGGGGAGAGGACGAAGGTGAGGGGGGGGGCGCCGCATGTCATGCCCATGTGCGCGCTACAGGCGCATGAGGTATTGTTCCACTCTTCACAGAGGTAACAGGAGGATTTCGTGAGTGATCAGATGAACCACGGGTCGGTGATGCCCTCGGGGCTGCCTCCCCGGCAGGGACTCTACGACCCGGCCCACGAGCATGAGGCCTGCGGCGTCGGCTTCGTGGTGGACATCAAGGGGCGTAAATCCCCTTCCATCGTCAAGCAGGCGCTGACCATCCTCAAGAACCTCGAGCATCGGGGCGCGTGCGGCTGCGAAGTCAACACCGGCGATGGGTCCGGCATCCTCATCCAGATGCCCCACCGTTTCCTCACCCGCGAGTGCGCGAAGATCGGCATCACGCTACCAGCCCCCAACCACTACGGCGCCGGGCTGGTCTTCCTCCCCACCGACCCGGCCCAGGCGGCCCGGTGCCAGGCGATCTTCGAGGAGATCATCCACGAGGAGGGACAGACGCTCCTCGGGTGGCGAGATGTCCCGACGGATGATTCGCCGATCGGTCCCAGCGCCAAGGCGGCCGAGCCTCTCTTCAAGCAGATCTTCATCGGGCGCAACCCCGCCATCGCGGACGATCGGGCATTTGAGCGGACACTCTACGTCATTCGCAAGCGGGTGGAGCACGCGGTCTTTGGGTCGCCCGCGCAGAACGGGAAGCTGTTCCACGTGCCAAGCCTCTCCTCGAACACGCTCATCTACAAGGGGATGCTGTCCGCGAACCAGATCGAGACCATGTTCCCGGACATCGTGGACCCGGCGATCGAGTCGGCCCTGGCGCTCGTGCACCAGCGCTTCTCGACCAACACCTTCCCGTCCTGGCCGCTGGCCCATCCGTACCGGTACATGGGTCACAACGGCGAGATCAACACGCTTCGCGGCAACATCAACTGGATGCACGCCCGCGAGGCGCTGTGCGAGACCGAGCTGCTCCCCGATCTCAAGAAGATCTTTCCCATCATCTTGGAGGGCGGAAGCGACTCGGCGATCTTCGACAATGTGCTGGAGTTCCTGGTCATGGCCGGCCGCCCCCTCCCCCACGCCGTCCTCATGATGATCCCGGAGGCCTGGAGCGGCCACGAATCGATGAGCGAGGAGCGCAAGGCCTTCTACGAGTACCATGGCTGCCTCATGGAGCCCTGGGACGGGCCGGCCTCCATCGCCTTCACCGACGGCACCGTGATCGGGGCGGTCCTCGACCGGAATGGACTGCGACCCTCCCGGTATTACGTGACCAAGGACGGCCTCGTCGTCATGGCCTCCGAGGTGGGGGTGCTGGATATCCCGCCTGAAGACGTGCTGATCAAAGAACGCCTCCACCCGGGCCGGATCTTTCTGGTGGACACCTCCCAGGGCCGGATCATCGACGACGCGGAGCTGAAGCATGCGTTCGCCACGGAGCATCCGTATCAGGAGTGGCTGCGGCAGAACCTGGTCCCGCTGGAGGAGTTCCCCGCGCCCACGCACGTCCATGAGCCGGATCACGAGACCGTGCTCCAGCGACAGCAGGCATTCGGCTACACGCACGAGGACCTACGCATCCTGATGACGCCCATGGCCATTGACGGCCAGGAGGCGGTAGGCTCCATGGGGAACGATGCCGCGCTGGCCGTGCTGTCCAACCGCCCTCGCCTGCTGTACGACTACTTCGCGCAACTGTTCGCGCAAGTGACCAACCCGCCGCTCGACGCGATCCGGGAGGAGCTGGTGACGCAGATGGCCACCACCATCGGGCCCGAGCGGAACCTGCTCAAGCCCGAGCCGGAGAGTTGCCATCAGATCAAGCTGAAGTCGCCGATCCTGGACAACGAGGAGCTGGCGAAGATCCGCTACGTGGACCTTCCGGGGTTCAGGTCGATCACCCTGCCCATGCTCTTCCCCGTGGCCGAAGGCGGCGCGGGGTTGGCGCGGGCGCTGGAAGACCTGTGCCTGAAGGCCAGCCAAGCCATTGCCGACGGCTACACCTTCATCATCCTCTCCGACCGGGGCGTGGATATGCACCATGCCGCAATCCCGGCGCTCCTGGCCACAGCCGGTGTCCACCACCACTTGATCCGGGAGGGCACCCGGACGCGGGTCGGGCTCGTGATCGAGAGCGGAGAGCCGCGGGAGAACCACCACGCGGCGCTGCTCATCGGCTATGGCGCCGGCGCCATCAATCCGTACCTGGCCTTCGAGACCCTCGACGATATGGTCCGCGAGGGGCTGCTTCCGGGGATCGACCAGAAGAAGGCGATCAAGAACTACATCAAGGCGCTGAACAAGGCGATCCTCAAGGTCATTTCGAAGATGGGGATCTCCACCATCCAGTCGTACCGGGGCGCGCAGATCTTCGAGGCCGTCGGGCTGAGTAAAGAGTTCGTGGACAAGTGCTTTACCTGGACCTCCTCCCGGATCGGCGGCGTCGGGATCGATGTGATCGCCGAGGAGGCGAGCCTCCGTCACCACCACGGCTTCCCGGACCGTCCCGTGGGGAAGCCCGACCTCGAGTGGGGCGGCCAGTACCAGTGGCGGCGCGACGGGGAGTACCACCTGTTCAACCCCGAGACCATCTTCAAGCTCCAGCACGCCACCAGCACCGGCCAGTTCAAGATCTTCAAGGAGTACACGGACCTGGTGGACAAGCAGAATCATCACCTCTGCACCCTCCGGGGGCTCTTCGAGTTCAAGTTCGCCGGGCAGCCGATCCCGATCGAGGAGGTCGAGCCGGTCGAGTCGATCCTCACACGCTTCGCCACCGGCGCCATGTCCTACGGCTCGATCAGCCAGGAGGCGCACGAGACCCTCGCCATCGCCATGAACCGGATGGGGGCCAGATCCAATACCGGCGAGGGGGGCGAGGACCCGGCGCGCTACACGCGCGACCCCAACGGCGACTGGCGCCGCAGCGCCGTCAAGCAGGTCGCCTCCGGCCGTTTCGGCGTGACCAGCGAGTACCTGGTCAACTGCACCGATCTTCAGATCAAGATGGCCCAGGGGTCCAAGCCGGGCGAAGGCGGCCAGCTCCCGGGCACCAAGGTCTATCCGTGGATCGCCAAGGTGCGGTATTCCACACCCGGCGTGGGGCTGATCTCCCCTCCCCCGCACCACGACATCTACTCGATCGAGGATATCGCCCAGCTCATCCACGACTTGAAGAACAGCAACCCAAATGCGCGTGTTCATGTGAAACTCGTGGCGGAGGTCGGGGTCGGGACGGTGGCCGCAGGCGTGGCCAAGGCCCACTCCGACGTCGTTCTGATCTCCGGTCATGACGGCGGGACGGGCGCCTCTCCCCTCAGCAGCATCAAGCACGCAGGGCTCCCGTGGGAGCTGGGAGTCGCCGAGACGCAACAGGTCCTGGTCATGAACAAGCTCCGCGACCGGATCACCGTCCAGACGGACGGGCAGATGAAGACCGGCCGCGACGTGGCCATCGCGGCCCTGCTGGGCGCGGAGGAGTACGGCTTCTCGACGGCGCCGCTGGTCGTGATGGGCTGCATCATGATGCGCGTCTGCCACCTGAACACCTGCCCCGTGGGCATCGCGACCCAGGATCCCGAACTCAGAAAGAAGTTCACCGGCAGGCCGGAGTCCGTCGAGAACTTCTTCCGCTTCATCGCGCAGGAGGTTCGCGAGCTGATGGCCAAGCTCGGATTCCGGTCGATGGACGAGATGATCGGCCGTGCGGACCGCCTCGATATGAGGAAGGCCGTGGACCACTGGAAGGCCCGAGGACTGGACTACTCCTCGATGCTCTATCGCCCGGAGGTCGGGCCTGAGGTGGCGACCCGAAAAGTGCGGGAGCAGGACCACGGCCTCGAGAAGGCGCTCGACCGGACCACCATCATCCCGCTCTGCCAACCCGCGCTCGAGCGGCGCGAGCCGGTGAGCCTGCGCCTGCCGATCCGCAACGTGAATCGG
>JBGPUH010000072.1:0-9345 GCA_041491025.1 Methylomirabilis sp. (SeqCode) | reverse complement strand
TCACGACGGCTCGCGGCACGAGATGCTTCACATAAGCGAGGGATAGAATGAAGAAGAAGATCGGGTTCATTGGCTTGGGGATCATGGGAAGGCCCATGGCCACCAACCTTATGAAGGCAGGATACTCACTTGTTGTGTATAACCGAAGTCGCGAAAGAACGAAAAGGTTGGTTGAGGCTGGAGCAAGGGAAGGCCACTCGCCGAAGTATGTGGCCGCCAATTCCGATGTCGTGCTCACCATCGTCACCGACACCCCAGATGTTGAGCGTGTCATCCTTGGAGACGATGGCATCTTCTGGGGCGGGCGTCCGGGGCAGATCGTGATTGACATGAGCACTATCTCACCCGACGCCACTCGACGGATGGCTGACGAGTTGGAGAAGAAGGGGATCACGATGCTGGACGCGCCCGTGACTGGTGGAGAGATCGGGGCTATCAACGGGACGCTCACCATCATGGTCGGGGGAGACAAGAAGGCATACGAGGAGACCCTGCCGATCCTCCAGGCGATGGGAAAGAAGGTGGTCCATGCCGGGCCGAGTGGTGCGGGGCAGACCATCAAGCTCTGCAACCAGATTCTCTGCGCCGTGAACCAGGTCGGTGTGAGTGAGGCGCTGATGCTGGCGGCCAAGGCTGGGGCGGATCTCAACACGATGCTGGAGGTGACGACCTCAGGCGCGGGGGGCTCGTGGGCCTTGGAGAACCTGGGCCGGAAGGTGGTGGCCGCGGATCTCAAGCCCGCTTTCATGGTCAGGCTGATGCAGAAGGATCTTGCTCTCGTGATGGAGCTGGCGCGAAGGCTGGACCTGCCCCTTCCAGGCACGGCGCTGGCGAACCAGCTCCTTCGGGCCGTAGAGGCCGAAGAGGGAGGAAAGGAACTCGGCACGCAGGCCATGATCAAGACCTACGAGCGCCTCGCATCTTTCCGGCTCCACAACAGATGAATGAATGGTTGATGCGAACATGTGGGGCTGCAAAAGCGGGCATGATGTGCTGGGATTTCAGGCTTTTCGAGCATGGGATAGATGCTGACCTGTGGCCGGTTGGGAAATTCCAGTTTGGACTAAGAGGTTTGGAGGGACAAGCATGATCTACCTGATCGAGTTCGACGCGAAACCAGGAATTGGACAGAAGGAGATATCTGAAGGGTATCAGCGCTTTGCCGATCGCTGCATGAAGATCCTCCCAAAGTTCAAACTGATCGGCCTGTTTGCCCGCGACCTTTTCATTGGGGGCCGGCCGCGGTATCTTGCCCTGTGGGAGTTTTCTTCCTATGCCGATCTTGACGTATGGAACCGGATATGGGCGACAGATGAGGAGGGGAAACGACTGGCCCGTGAGTTGGGAGAACTGGCTGAAAGCTGGAATGCCAAGGTCTTGGCGAAGCTCCTCTAGGGTCATTTGGAGGCCCGGCCAACAGGCGTTTTCGCTTGACAGACAGGGCGGCAGAGGAGTATCAAGGATCGCGTTTCCCTTTTCCCTGCATACTCCTCAGGTGGTCAATGATCATGCCGGGGGTAATGGAAGTAGCGGGTCAGAATTACCTTTTTAGAAGGTGAATGAAGAAAGGCCCTTCGGGGAGGATGTCCGCCCGAAGGGCCTTCTGTTTCCAACAGATCTTGCGCACCGTCATCGTGGAAAGGTGATTGGAAAAGGCGCGCCTGTCGGATCCTCCTCGCAACGAGGGGCAGCACGGTGTTGAGAGGAAATGGAGGCCCAGGATGATCAGGCGGAAGGTAACCATTGATGGAAACGAGGCGGCTGCGCTCGTGGCCTACCAGGTCAACGAAGTGATTGCCATATACCCGATTACGCCCTCATCTGCGATGGGTGAATGGGCGGACCAATGGGCTGCTGAACGGAGACCGAATATCTGGGGCACGGTGCCCACCGTGGTGGAAATGCAGAGTGAGGGCGGCGCCGCAGGCGCCTTGCACGGTGCGCTGCAAGCCGGATCGCTGGCGACGACCTTCACCGCCTCACAGGGCCTGCTTTTAATGATCCCCAATATGTACAAGATCGCCGGCGAATTGACCTCCGCCGTGTTCCACGTGGCCGCGCGTTCGCTGGCCGCACAGGCACTCTCCATCTTCGGCGATCACAGCGATGTCATGGCCGCCAGGGCCACCGGCTGGGCATTGCTCGCGTCCAACTCGGTGCAGGAGGCGATGGATTCCGCCCTGATTGCGCAGGCCGCCACCCTGGAAGCGCGGGTGCCGTTCTTGCATTTTTTTGACGGGTTCCGAACCTCGCACGAAGTCGCAAAGCTTGAACGACTGGCCCAGGACGACCTGCGCGCCATGATCGACGAAGACTTGGTGCGAGCCCATCGGGCGCGTGCATTGTCACCGGACCGGCCCTTCATCCGCGGCACAGCCCAGAATCCGGACCTGTATTTTCAGGCTCGCGAGGCCGCCAACCCATACTACCTCGCCTGTCCAACAATTGTGCAAAACGCGATGGACACATTCGCCCGCCTCGCAGGTCGCCAGTATCACCTCTTCGACTACGTCGGCCCACCGGATGCCGAGCGCGTCATCGTCCTGATGGGCTCTGGTGCTGAGGCCGTGCAGGAGACGGTCGAACACCTGGTGACCCGCGGCGAGAAGGTCGGTGTCGTCAAGGTCCGTCTGTACCGCCCGTTCTCGGTGGAGCACTTCATCGCCAAGTTGCCAGCGACAATCAAGGGCATCGCCGTGCTGGATCGGACCAAGGAGCCCGGCAGCCCCGGCGAACCGCTGTATCTGGACGTGGTGACGTCGGTGAGCGAAGCGATGGCCAGCGGCAGCGCCCCGTTCCGCGTGTTTCCCCGGATTATCGGCGGGCGGTACGGGTTGTCATCGAAAGAGTTCACGCCGGCCATGATCAAGGCTGTGTTCGACGAACTGGCGAAGGACCGACCCAAGAACCATTTCACCATCGGCATCCACGACGACGTGACCCACACCAGCCTGGACTTTGACCCGGCCTACTCCACGGAGGACCCCGACACGGTGCGGGCCATTTTCTACGGCCTGGGCGCCGATGGCACAGTCGGGGCCAACAAAAACTCGATCAAGATCATCGGTGAGGAGACCGACAACTACGCCCAGGGCTACTTCGTCTACGACTCGAAGAAATCCGGCTCGACCACCATCTCACATCTCCGGTTTGGTCCGAGACCGATCCACTCCACGTATCTCGTCAACCGGGCCACTTTTGTGGCCTGCCACCAATTCTCGTTCCTGGAGCGCTTCGACGTGTTGAAAGCCGCCGAGCCCGGCGCCACCTTCCTGCTGAACAGCCCGTACGGTTCGGACGAGGTGTGGGACCACCTGCCGCGAACGGTGCAGGAACAGATCGTCGCCAAAAAGCTGCGCTTCTTCATCATCGACGGGTACCGGGTGGCCCGGGAAACGGGCATGGGCGCACGCATCAACACCGTCATGCAAACCTGCTTCTTCGCGATCAGCGGCGTGCTGCCACGCAATGAAGCCATCGCCGCCATCAAGCATGCCATCGAAAAGAGCTACGGCAAGCGCGGCGAAGCCGTCGTGCAGAAGAACTTTGCCGCAGTCGATAGCACTCTGGCCCACCTCTCCGAGGTCCAGGTGCCAAGCCAGGTGACCAGCTCCTTCGACCTCCGACCGCCGGTGCCGGCTGAGTCCCCGGAGTTCGTCCAGAAGGTGATCGCCAAAATGATCACCGGCGAGGGAGACCTTCTATCGGTCAGCGCCCTGCCGGTCGATGGCACCTATCCCAGCGGGACGGCGCAATGGGAGAAGCGCAACATCGCGTTGGAGATTCCGGTGTGGGACGAAGACCTGTGCATCCAGTGCGGCAAGTGCGTGCTGGTCTGCCCTCACTCCGTGATCCGCGCCAACGTCTACTCACCTTCGCTCTTGGAAGAGGCCCCCGCCACGTTCAAATCGACCCCTGCCCGCTGGCGCGAATTCAAGGATCGGCTCTTCACCTTGCAGGTGGCCCCGGAAGATTGCACGGGCTGTGCCCTGTGCGTGGAGGTCTGCCCGGCCAAGAGCAAGAGCGAGGTCCGGCACAAGGCCATCAATATGATGCCGCAACCCCCAATCCGGGAGCAGGAGGCCGAGAACTGGAAGTTCTTCCTGCAACTGCCCGAGGTGGATCGGCAAGCGCTCAGCCTGAACCAGGTGAAGGATGTTCAGTTGCTCCCGCCGCTGTTCGAGTTTTCGGGCGCCTGCGCGGGTTGCGGTGAAACCCCGTATATCAAACTCGTGAGCCAGCTCTTCGGCGACCGGGTCATCATCGCCAATGCGACCGGCTGTTCGTCAATCTACGGAGGCAGCATGCCCACCACCCCCTGGACGATCAACCGCGACGGACGCGGCCCGGCATGGTCCAACTCGCTCTTCGAGGACAACGCCGAGTTCGGCCTCGGCATGCGGCTCGCTTTGGACAAGCAGATGCAGTATGCCCGCGAGCTGGTGAGCCGCCTCTCAGGCATCATTGGCGATGAATTAGCGACTGCGCTCCTCCTTGCCGATCAGTCCACCGAAGCCGGCATCGCGGAACAGCGGCAGCGCGTGAAGCTGCTCACGAAGAGATTGCAAGGGCTGAAGACGCCGGAGGCACGCGATTTGTTGAGCCTGGCCGACGCGCTCGTCAAGAAATGCGTGTGGATCATCGGGGGCGACGGATGGGCCTATGACATCGGCTTCGGCGGGTTGGACCATGTCCTGGCTTCAGGCCGCAACGTGAACATTTTGGTCCTCGACACCGAGGTCTACTCCAACACCGGCGGGCAGATGTCCAAGGCGACGCCACGCGGGGCGGTGGCGAAATTCGCCGCTGGGGGCAAGCCAACGCCCAAGAAGGATCTCGCATTGATGGTGATCACCTATGGCAACACGTACGTGGCGCGGGTGGCAATGGGCGGCAATGACTCTCAGACCATCAAGGCCTTCCGCGAGGCGGAGGCATATCAGGGGCCATCGATCATCATTGCCTATAGCCACTGCATCGCGCACGGTTACGACATGCGCTATGGGATGGACCAGCAAAAAGCCGCCGTCCTTTCGGGCCACTGGCCTCTCTTCCGGTACAACCCCGATCTGCTCAACGAAGGCAAACAACCGCTGCAACTCGATTCCAAGGCGCCGAGCCTGCCGTTGAAGAAATACGCGTACAATGAGATGCGGTACACGATGCTTGCCCACAGCGACCCGACGGGAGCGAAAGAGTTGTTGGCACTGGCCCAGGAAGACGTGTTGGCCCGCTGGCGCTTCTACGAGCATCTGGCGGCCATGCCGGTCAGCGGCACAGAGAAGGAGGAGGAGCACCATGGTTGACCTCTCCACGACCTATCTGGGTTTGACCCTGAAGAATCCGCTGGTCGTCTCTGCCTCGCCCCTGTGTGAGAAGATAGACAACATCCGGCGGATGGAGGATGCGGGCGCCTCGGCGGTGGTGCTCCCCTCGCTGTTCGAAGAGCAGATTACCCTTGAGAGCCACCACTTGGACCGCTACCTCTCGCATGGGACGGAGAGCTTTGCCGAGTCGCTCACGTACTTCCCCGACATGATCGACTACAACCTGGGGCCGGATGGTTATCTTGAACACATCCGCCGGGCCAAATTCGTGGCGGACATCCCCATTATCGGCAGCCTCAATGGCAGCTCCACCGGCGGCTGGATCAGCTACGCGAAGAAGATCGAAGAGGCGGGCGCCGACGCGCTGGAGTTGAACACCTATTACATCCCCACCGATCCGGAGCTGACCGGCGCGCAGGTCGAGCAGATGTATCTGGATCTTGTGCGCGACGTCAAAGCGAGCATTAGGATACCGGTGGCCGTCAAACTCAACCATTTCTTCAGCGCCTTTGCCAACATGGGGTGGCGCCTCGATCAGGCTGGCGCAGATGCGCTCGTGCTGTTCAACCGCTTCTACCAGCCGGACTTTGACCTGGAGAAGCTGGAGGTGGTGCCCAATCTGACCTTGAGCAGTTCCTATGAGGTCCTCCTGCGCCTGCACTGGGTGGCGATTTTGTATGGCCACATCCGAGCCGACCTGGCCGTCACGGGTGGCGTTCACACGGCTCACGACGTGCTGAAGGCGATGATGGTCGGAGCGCGGGTGGCGATGATGACATCAGCCCTTCTGAAGAACGGCATCGAGCACCTGACGACGGTGCGCGCCGACCTGCTGGCCTGGATGGAAGAGCACGAGTACGAATCCATCCGCCAGATGCAGGGCAGCATGAGCCACCGATCAGTGCCCGACCCTGCGGCATTCGAGCGCGGCAACTACATGAAGGTGCTGAGTTCCTACGTGCTGAAAGCCTAAGCTCAACCACGCAAAGGCCAGGGCCCCCTTCTTGCGTCGCCTTCGGTCGTAGAACGGTTCCGGAACTCCTGAGTTCTCTAGTGGGTATGGGGGAAGTCAATGAGCAAGTCAGGGCGCTATGTCTATTTTTTCGGAAGTGGTCGCGCGCAAGGAAGGGCTGAGCAGAAGGACCTCCTCGGGGGCAAGGGGGCGAACCTCCACGAGATGACCCGGCTGGGCATCCCGGTGCCCGCCGGCTTCACCATCTCCACCGAGGCGTGCATCGCCTATACCGCGAACAAGAAGCGATACCCCCCGGGCATGTGGCGGCAGGTGGAGGAGAACCTGAAGAAGGTGGAGCGGGTCATGGGCGCGACGTTCGGGGATCCCGCCAACCCGCTGCTGGTCTCGGTGCGCTCCGGGGCCAGGGTCTCCATGCCCGGCATGATGGACACCGTCCTGAACTTGGGGCTGAACGACCAGACGCTCCATGCTCTGATCATCAGAATGCGGAATGAACGGTTCGCCTACGACTCATACCGACGCTTCATCCAGATGTTTGGCGATGTAGTCCTGGGCATAGACAAGCAGGCCTTCGAACGCCACCTGGAGGGCCTGAAACATGCCAAGCTGGCGAAGCTGGATACCGATCTCACGGCCGGCGACCTGAAGGAACTGGTCGCCCTGTTCAAGCGCGTGGTCAAGGACAAGACGGGGAATGAATTTCCGCAAGACCCCAATGAACAGCTCCGGCTGGCGGTCAACGCCGTGTTCGAGTCGTGGAACAATCCCCGGGCCATCACCTACCGGAAGCTGCACAACATCCCGGGGGACTGGGGAACGGCGGTCAACGTCCAGACCATGGTCTTCGGCAATCTAGGGGAGCGCTCGGGTACGGGCGTCGCCTTCACCCGGGATCCCGCGACGGGCGAGCGCCGGTTCTTCGGCGAATACCTGATGAACGCCCAGGGCGAGGATGTGGTAGCGGGGATCCGCACGCCGCAGCCCATCAGCCTGCTCAAGAAGGCGATGCCCAAGGTCTACGCCGAGCTTGAGCGGATCTACAAGCGGCTGGAGAAACACTACCGGGATATGCTGGACATCGAGTTCACCATCCAAGAGGGCAAGCTCTACATGCTGCAATGCCGCGTGGGCAAACGTACCGCGGGGGCGGCGGTCAAGATCGCCGTTGACATGGTGAAGGAGCGGCTGATCGACCAGCGCCTTGCGGTCCTTCGGGTGGAACCTGGCCAGCTCGATCAACTCCTTCACCCTCGGGTGAACCCGGCGGCCAAAGTGCAAACGATCGCCAAGGGCCTCCCGGCCTCCCCCGGCGCAGCCGTAGGTAAAGTCGTCTTCACCGCTGTCGAGGCCCAAACGGCAGCAGCCAAAGCAGAGCGGGTCATCCTCGTCCGGACCGAGACCTCACCCGAGGACATCGGCGGGATGCACGCGGCCCAGGGGATCCTGACCGCCAGGGGCGGCATGACCTCCCATGCGGCCGTGGTGGCCCGCGGGATGGGGAAACCTGCCGTGGCCGGGTCCAGCGACATTACAGTGTACGAGGAGCACGGCTACTTCGTCACCCGCGGCCTCACCGTGCGGCGGGGCGACTTCATCACCTTGGACGGTGCGTCCGGCGACGTGATGCTGGGCGAAGCGAAGCTGATCCAGCCCGAGATGTCGGGCGACTTCGCCACCCTGATGCGCTGGGCCGACAAGTATCGGCATCTCGGCGTCCGCACCAATGCCGACACGCCCAATGACGCGAGGGTCACCCGCAAGTTCGGCGGCGAGGGCATCGGTCTCTGCCGGACGGAGCATATGTTCTTCGAGGGCAACCGCATTGACGCGGTCCGGGAGATGATCCTGGCGGACGATGCGGAGGGCCGCAGGCGGGCCCTGGCCAAGCTCCTGCCCATGCAGAAGGCGGACTTCAAGGCCATCCTGGAGGTCATGGGCCACCTGCCCGTGACGATCCGCACGTTGGACCCGCCGCTGCACGAGTTCCTACCCAAGACGGACGCGGAGGTCGAGGACCTGGCCAGGAAGATGGACCTGCCGGCGGAGCAGCTCAAGGCCAAGGTGGAGAGCCTGCGCGATTTCAACCCCATGCTGGGCTACCGGGGCTGCCGCCTGGGGATCGAATACCCCGAGATCACCGAGATGCAGGCCCAGGCCATTTTCGAGGCCGCCTGCGAGCTCCGCAAGCAGGGCAAGAACCCGTTCCCCGAGGTCATGATCCCGCTGGTCGGGACACTGCGGGAGTTCCAGATGCAGGGGGACATCGTGCGGCGCGTGGCCAGGGACGTCATGAAGCGGGCGGGGGTCAAGGTCCGCTACCTGCTCGGCACCATGATCGAGGTCCCTCGGGCCTGCCTGGTGGCGGACGAGATCGCCCGTGAGGCGCAGTTCTTCTCTTTTGGCACCAACGACCTGACCCAAACCACGCTGGCCCTTTCCCGCGACGACGCCGGGAAGTTCCTCCCCGATTACGTGGAGCGCGGGATCTATCCCGAGGATCCCTTCGTGAGCATCGACCAAGCCGGCGTGGGCGCCCTGATGCGCATGGCCATCGCCAAGGGCCGCGCGGCCCGCAAGGACCTGGAGATCGGGATCTGCGGCGAGCATGGGGGCGAGCCCCGCTCCGTCATGTTCTGTCACGAGATCGGCCTGGACTACGTGAGCTGCTCGCCTTACCGGGTCCCAATTGCCAAGCTGGCCGCTGCCCACGCGGCGCTGAAGGGCAAGGTCAAGGTCAAAGAGATGGGGGAGAAGTAGTGGGGCCGGCTCTCAAGAGTCTTCTCGCACGGATCCTCGATCCGGATCGGATCCTTAGTCGCCCGATCGACCTCATTGCTTACGCGTCAGATGCGAGCTTCTATCGGCTGATTCCGCGGGCGGTCGTGCAGACCCGGACGGTCGAGGAGATCCAGGCGCTCTTTCGGTTCAGCCATGAGCACCGGGTCCCGCTGACCTTCCGTGCCGCCGGCACCAGCCTCTCCGGCCAGGCGATCACCGACGGGATCCTGGTCGAGGTGGCGCGTTACTGGCGACAGATCAAGG
>JBGPUH010000071.1:0-9523 GCA_041491025.1 Methylomirabilis sp. (SeqCode) | reverse complement strand
CTCGCACCCGTTTCGACTGAAGATGAAGTAGATGGCGGGCATCCAGCGGCGAGCCTGCAAGACCTTGATGGCCACACTCACATCCAGAGGGCTACGGCGGAAGGGACGATGCCCCCCATGCCGACGGCGCTCCCATGGGCGGGCGATCCGCTCATCAGAGGAGCCGCGGGCTGCGGACAGCCTCCGCAGGATCCGCTGGGCCGAAGCCGGCTCGGCCGGCCAAAGTTGCCCGTCCTTATCGCAGAGCAGGTACTGGAGGGGAACCGGCCTCTCCGGATGGTGAATGGCCCGGATCGGACGATGCGTCTGGCTGATCCATTCGGCGATCTCGTGGATATTGCTCACTGTGGCGGAGAGGGCGACGAGCTGGACTTCGGGGGGGCAGTTGATGATGATCTCTTCCCAGACGGTGCCGCGCCCTTCGTTCCCCATGTAGTGACACTCATCCAGGACCACATAGGCCAGCCCCTCGGACTCCCCCGCGTAGAACTTGTTTCGGAGGATCTCCGTGGTCATGACAACCAACGGCGCGCGAGGGTTGACCTTCACGTCGCCCGTGAGGATGCCCACCATCCCCTCCCCCCACTGACGGGTGAAATCAGCGTACTTCTGGTTGCTGAGGGCCTTGAGGGGGGTCGTGTAGGCGATGCGGACTTGATGGGCGAGGGCGCGATAGATGGCGAATTCGGCAATGAGGGTCTTGCCCGCGCCGGTCGGCGCAGAGACGATCACGGAGTTGCCCTCCGCGATCAACCGGATGGCGTCCTCCTGGAACGGGTCAAAGGAAAAGAGATACCGATCGCGGAATGCATCGATCAGTGCCTGCGCGTCCCGCGGAAGGGCCGCTGAAACGGGCTCGATAGAACTCTCTCCTTTTTCCATCTGTCCACGTCAACAATAACAGATCGCGCCCCCCGTTTCAACTGCCTCCGCCGCCAAGGAGGTGTTTCCCTTGCCACGAGATGGAGCCTCGTGTATTCTATTTTGTACGGTAGGCGCGGGTCGTTTCAACCGACAGTTCAAGGAGCTAAACATGGCTGAGGAGATGACCAGAAAGCTCTTAAAGGTGTTTGGCGTCGCGGTCACCGACTTCGAGGACCGATGTCGGGAGCTCGCTCAGCAGGCTCATGACGAGGCCGGTCGCGGCGGCGACCCCGCCGCCTTCCTGCCCCTGGTGGAAGGGCTGGTTCGATCGACCCTCGATGTCACGAGACGGTGGATGGAGGTCACGCAGTTGATCGTCGAGCAGCACAACCGCACCTGCACTGAAGTACTCGGCCTCCTGGATGAGTTGAACAAGCGGAAGGGTCTTGCACCGTGATAGGAGGACAGAAGTCAGGGAATGAGGCGATCAGGGAGCAGGTCCGTGCGGCGGTGGAGGCGATCGAGGGGGCGCTCCGAGGGATCGTGAGCTTCCTCACCCCGTTGAAGCCGACCCTGCGGAACGAGCTCATCCAGCTCCTTGGCAAGCATGTAGACCAGGCCAGGACTGCCAAGGAGTCGCTGGAAAAGCTCCTCGCGGATCTGGAACGACAGGAGGGGAGTTGAACCCGCCGCGGACGGTAGCCGATCTCCTGCAGTTCTTCGCCGGCATCGAACAGCGCGCCCTCGATCTCTACCGCCACTTCGCTCAGGCCTTCGCCGGGCACCCTGAAGCCGGGAACATCTGGCGAGCGATGTCGGATGCTGAGGCGGGACATTTCGCGATCCTCCGCCTGGCCGAAGATCGACTCCCGCCGGGGCACGCCGCGGCAGAGCCGAGCCCCCGCTTCGACGAAGACCATCTCGCTCAGTGGAAGGCAAGACTCGAGCATCTCGATGCGGTGGGAAGGCAACCCGGGCTTTCCCCAGCCGAGGCGGCAGACGTCACCTTGACGTGGGAGCTGGAGGAACTGCCCCGGCTGCTTACCCTTCTGTCCACCCTGCCAGAACCTGCGCGGCGCGTCACCGCTGCAGGGTTCCTCGGGGGAGCCGAAGAGCATGTGCGCTGCCTGAGGGAGCTGTTGAAGGCGGTGGGAAGGGACTCGCGCCTGCCAGAGGTCTCGCGGTTGGAGGAGTCGGTGGCCCGCCTGAGACTTCTCGCCGCCGGGTAGCGCTGCAGGCGACGACCCAAGCCATGAAAACGATCATCGAGCGCTTTAAGGACCAGCGTGTGATCATCCATATGGCGGCCAACTGGCGCATCGTCGGGACGGTCATCACGCTAGAGGATGATGTCGTTGAGCTCACCGATGATGAGGGCGCCTCCATCTTCGTGAACATGGCCTCGATCATCGCCATCGAGCCGTATCGCCAGAGAGGTGGCGTCGGGCACTATATCTGAATCTGCGCAGGTCAGGGCCTGGGGGAGGGGTAAGGGGGGGTCCCGAAGACCGTCAAGCGGAGCTCCGCAAGGAGAGGGATCGATGGAAGACGGACGAATCGAGGCACTGAAAGGGTTGCTAGCAAAAGACCCGGACGATGCGATGCTCTCCTACTTGTTAGGGAACGAGTATTTCAAGGCAAGCAGATTCGGAGAGGCGATCGAGGCAATTCGGACGTATCTATCGCTGGCCAAGGACGAGGGAGCAGCCTATCGAATTCTCGCGCAGTCCCTGGAACGAACCGGGAATACTTCGGAAGCGCGACTTGCTTACCAACAGGGGATAGAAGCAGCCACCCTGCACGATCACCCCGGGATGGCTGCGGAGTTCGAAGAAGCCCTCAAAGGTCTCGCGTGATGCTCCGGCACGCAGGCCTGCTGTTCCGCCAGGCCTTCCCGCTTTTATTGATAGACCTCCTTCAGCTTCTTCAAGATCGCTTTACCCCGGACCACCACCTCATTGCGCTCGTTCTTACATTGCAAGCCGACTGTAAGGACACCTTTCTCGTCGATCTCCTGGATCACGCCCTCTGCCGTAATCTGGTCTCCCGCCCGGACGGGGCCGGTGAACTCCATCTCCTGTTGGAGGTACACACACCAGGGGCACAGGTCGGCCAGGACCCCGGAAAACAGGCTGGCCGTGTGGAACCCGTGGGCGATCCGCCCCTTGAAGCGGGTTTGCTGGGCAAGTGCGTCATTGAAATGAAGGGGGTTGAAATCATTCGAGAGAAAACCGAAGTAGAGGGTCCCGGAGTCAGTCATCGTCTTCGTGTGCGCGAGCGTCTTGCCCACGAACAGATCGGCATGCTTGGGCTCCCTCATCCCCTTGCCGAACCCGTTCAGCTCGATGCCGTACAGGGATGCCAGCAGGCGCCCCATGGCATCGGGGCTCTCCCGGTGCCAATCGAATACCCCGAGCATGATCTTCTGGAACACGACCATTGGACCCAATGCCCAGTTAGACCATGCCTCAGTGAGCTGTTTCATTCAGCCCCTCCTTCTTACAAGATCATCGGGTGCTCTGCCCCTCAACATTAGCCGAGATAGACCGGGGCGAGTCTACGGCGGCCACGCCTTCGCGTCAAGAGAAAAATAGAGGAGCAAATCGGAAGGAGATATCAGAATTCGGCCGCTTAGCCCTGCCCTGCCTTGACAGCCGATACCGTCCGCACATAGCCCAATGTCCGCAACAGCTTCTCCCCTTCAGAGGATTTGAGGAAATTCAGCAGATAGTCGCTGAGGTTTCGGGCCATTTCTGTCGAGAGATATGCCGGGTGACCCGTCGCGCACCAAATCGTGATCTTGTGATAGAGGCTCTGGACATTTCCTTCCATGGCTTCTTCGTCTCTCCTCTCTAAGAGTCCTGGTTCCTACCGGAATCGCCCTTAGCCTTGACTGAAGTGCTGACTCACTGCGCCAAGCTGTTGCTTCAGGTTCCCTTCCATCGCTTGGCGGAACGGGGGACCCGTTGCTGGTCTTCCATTTCGACGAAGTAGAAAATGGTGGAGCTACAAATAACAAAGGCCCCCGGCGAGTTGGATCTCACCGCCGAGGGCGCCTGCATCGCGTTGCAAATGCGGACAGGTCCTACAGACCTGTCGGCGATTTATACTCACCGAACACTTCCCGAAACACCCCGCAGATCTCGCCCACTGTTGCATAGGCCTTGACGGCACGGAGGATCGGCGGCATCAAGTTCTCCTCCCCAAGTGCGGCCTCTCGCAAGTGCCCGAGGGCCGCAGTCACGGCACGATGATCCCGTTCGCGCCGGAGGATTTCCAGACTCTTTACCTGCGCATTCTCCGCTTCGGGGTCAGCTCGATAGAGCTGCAAGGGGTGGGGTTTGCCCTCGTCCTGGAACCGATTGACCCCGACGACGACCCGCGTGCCGGCCTCGACCTCTTGCTGATGCGCGTAGGCTTCCTCCTGGATCGCCCGCTGCATGTAGCCACGCTCGATCGCCTCCACCGCCCCCCCGGTGGCCTCGATCGCCTCAAGCTCCTCGGTCGCTCGCCGCTCAAGCTCGTCGGTGAGGGCCTCGACGTAGTAAGAACCGGCCAAAGGATCCACTGTGTCCGCTGCCCCGCTCTCATATGCGATGATCTGTTGAGTCCGGAGCGCGATCCGCTGAGCCTGCTCTGTTGGGAGGGCCAGCGCCTCATCAAAGCAAGAGAGCGCCAACGACTGGACGCCACCCAGGACCGCCGCCAGGGCCTGGATCGCAGCCCTGACGATGTTGTTCTCCGGTTGCTGCGCCATCAGCGTGGAGCCGCCTGTCTGGGTGTGAGTCCGGAGCATCCAGGATCGCGAATCCTTCGCGCCGAATCGCTCTCGCATGATTCTGGCCCACATTCGCCGCAGGGCACGATACTTGGCGATCTCTTCAAAAAAGTGGTTGTGCGTGTTGAAGATCCAGGAGATTCGTGGCGCGAAGGCATCGACGGGCAAGCCGCGACGTCGAGCCGCCTCGACGTAGGCGATGGCGTTGGCGAACGTGAACGCGATCTCCTTCACAGCCGAGGCCCCCGCCTCCCTGATGTGATAGCCGCTAATGCTGATCGGATTCCACCGGGGAACTTGGTCCGCGCAGTAGGCGATCAGGTCGGCCGCCAATCGGAGGGAGGGCCGGGGTGGAAAGATGTAGGTTCCCCTGGCCACGTACTCCTTCAGGACATCGTTCTGGACGGTCCCGGAGATCTTCGAGAGCGGCGCCCCCTGCTGCTCCGCGACCGCCACATAGAGGGCCAGCAGTACGGCAGCCGGCGCGTTGATCGTCATGGAGGTGGTGACCCGATCCAGCGGGATGCCGTCGAGCAACACCTCCATGTCACGAAGGGAGTCGATCGCGACCCCCACCTGCCCCACCTCCCCGGCTGCCAGAGGGTGGTCGGAGTCGAGTCCCATCTGGGTCGGCAAGTCGAAAGCGACCGAGAGGCCCGTCTGTCCTTCTTTCAGGAGGTAGCAAAACCGCTCGTTTGACTCTTTCGCGGTGCCGATCCCGGCGTATTGCCGCATCGTCCAAAGCTGTCCCCGGTACATCGTGGGGTAGATGCCCCTCGTGAAGGGATACTGGCCGGGAAAGCCGACGGCTTCGAGATCATCCCTGCCCTCCGCGTCTTCAGGCGTGTAGAGCCGCTTGACTGGGAGACCCGAGGGAGTCGTAAACTCCGCAACGCGCTCCTTCGCTCGGGCCAGCGTGGGCTTCAACGTCTGTTCCTCCCACGCCTTTCTCGCGTCCTGCAGCTTCTTTATCTCCATGTTGCGCTCCTCATAGAACCATGGTTTAGGGTGTAGGGTTCAGGGTATAGGGTAGGAACAACGCAAGAAAGCCTTTTTCTAAACCCTATACCCTAGACGCTAAACCCTGGTCTTTATCCCTCGAGAAGGCGCTTCGCGATCACTTCTCGCTGGATCTCGCTCGTTCCCTCAAAGATGCGAAAGACTCGGGCGTCGCGCCAGAAGCGCTGCACTGGGAACTCCTGGGAGTACCCGTAGCCCCCGAAGACCTGCATTGCCTCCGAAGTGACTCGCTCGGCCATCTCGGCTGCGAACACCTTGGCCATCCCGGCCTCCAGATCACAGCGCGCGCCCCGATCCTTCATCTCGCAGGCATAATAGGTCAGACGCCTCGCCGCCTCGATCTCGGTAGCCATATCCGACAGCTTGTGCCTGATGGCCTGAAAGGAGCAGATCGGCTGGCCGAATTGGACACGCTCCTTTGAATACTTGAGCGCGGCCTCGAAGGCGGCCTGCGCCACACCGACCGCCCTGGCCGCCGTCTGTATCCTGGCCGATTCGTAGGTGGCCATCAACTGGTAGAACCCCTTGTTCTCGACGCCGCCGATCAGGTTCTTGGCCGGCGCTGGGCAGTCCTGAAGGCTCAGGCTGAAGGAGCGCATTCCGTGGTAGCCGATCGTCTTGATCGGTTCGCCGGAGATACACGGGGGCTGGAACCCATCGCCCGGCTCCTTTTCCACCAGAAAGATGCTCAGTCCCTTGTGCCGTTTGGCAGTGTCGGGATCGGTCCTGGCCATGAGGGTCAGGACATGCGCCCTGTTGGCGAAAGTGCACCAGGTCTTGGCCCCACTTATCAAGTAGGTTTCGCCCTGCCGTCTCGCCCGCGTCTTGATCGAGGCGGTGTCGGATCCCGCATCCGGCTCCGTGAAGGCCGCCGCGGTCAATATCTCTCCCGACGCGATCTTCGGCAAGAACCGCCGCTTCTGCTCCTCGGTGCCGTGGGCCAGCAGTAGCGTCCCGGTGATGAGGCTGCGGGTGGCGACGGAGCCAACGCTCAACCACCCTCGAGACAGCTCCTCGGTCACGATGGCCAGGCTCACATAGTCCATCCCTGCGCCGCCATACTCGGGTGGGAAGGTCAAGCCGAAGTAGCCCAGGTCGGCCATCTTTTTGATAAGGCCGGGCGGGATCTCCTTGTTGTCCTGATCGTAAGGGTCGGCGATAGGGACAACTTCTTCCTCGGTGAACTGGCGGACCGCTTGCCGCACCTCTTCATGCTCTGCGGATAGTGAGGACATGGAGGCATCTCCTGAATTGAGTGGCCATTGCGTCGCACCGCCGTGTTCGGACAGCGCAGGCGAGCGGGACTGGTGCCGTTCCAACTGAATGGGCCGACTGTGAGCGGCGTCTCGTATGGCACTAGTCGCGACCGTGCGGAACGACAACGTCGCGATAAATCGTTGGAACGGTACTGGCTATGCCGAGACCGCGAACTTCCGCGTTTCGTCCAGGTTTCGCAATCCCGTTGCCGGGGCATTCACGAGGAGGGCCATGTTGCCCGGCGGATGTTGGTTCTTCCACATCATGTCATGGGCTTTCGGAATCCCATCAAACTCGAACCCCTCCGACATACACGGCAGGACCCGCCCGTCCATCACCGAGTGGTTCGCGGCATCCGCCTGGTTCAGCGTGGCAAAGTGGCTTCCCTGGATCCGTTTCTGCCGCATCCAGACATACGCAGCATCAAAGGTCAGGTTGAACCCCGTCGTCCCGGCACAGAAGACGACCATACCCCCTCGCCGACACACATAGGCGCTGACGGGGAATGTCTGCTCCCCAGGGTGCTCGAAGACGATGTCGGGGTCGACCCCCTTGCCGGTGAACTCCCAGATCGCCTTCCCGAACCGCTGGACCTCCTTCAGGTACGCGCCATACGTTGCTCGGTCATTGGTGGGGGGGAGCTGTCCCCAGCAGTTGAACTTCGTGCGGTTGACGTACGCCTTCGCCCCGATCTCCAGGCACCACTTCCCCCGCTCTTCCGTGGAGACGACAGCGATCGCGTTGGCGCCCGCCGCCTTTATGAGCTGGATCGCCATCGAACCAAGGCCGCCGGATCCACCCCAGACCAGGACGTTCATGGCCGGCTGCAGCGTGTGGGGTGGGTGGCCGTACAGCATACGGAACGCTGTCGCCAGGACAAGCATGTAGCAGCCAGCCTGCTCCCAGCTCAGATGCTTCGGCTTGGGAACCAATTGCTGGGCCTGGACGCGGGTGAACTGCGCGAATGCCCCGTCGGAGGTCTCGTACCCCCAGATCTTTTGTTCGCGACACAGCATCGGGTCGCCCCCATTGCACTGGTGGCATTGTCCGCAGGTGTGATTACAATGGACGACGACCTCGTCCCCGACGTTCCACCTCTTCACCGCGCTTCCGACCTTCCAGACGACGCCTGCGGCGTCGCTTCCGGCGACATGGTACACGCGTTTGTGCAGATCGATGGGTGACAGCGGCTCGCCCAGAGCGGCCCATATCCCATTGTAGTTGACGCCGGAGGCCATCACCATCACCAGCACTTCATCGGGAGCGATCTCCGGCACGTCCACGATTTCCCGCTGGAAGGATTTCAGAGGCGGGCCATGCCGCTCTTTCCGAATGACCCATGCATGCATCTTCTTGGGCACCACGCCCAATTCAGGGATATGCCCCAGCTCGCAGATCTCCGGCGCCATCATTGCTGATTCTCCACCTTCATGGAACGGGTTCAGCCCTTTCCCACCATAAGTGCAACCGCTCCTCGTTCACGACCTCGAAATGCACCTGCGGGATCAGCACAAATCGCATAACTCTCTATCAGAATTGAAACGTTGTGTCAATATATTGTGACGAGGCCTTCCGGGCCGGTACCCGTGATCCCGGCGCAAAAAAGCCACGGGGAGATCCCCCCGTGGCTCGCAAGCCAAACCAGGTTTCGTACTAATACAGACGCATTACTGGACGTGATACTATTGCGAGGAGCGATACACCGACGCAACCTCGCAGTAACGCAGGCGGGAAAGGCGAGATTGCCACGCCCCCGTTGGTCGCTCGCAATGACGATGTAACAACACTGAGTGCGTTGGCTATAGCGACCGCAATCGTCGCCTGGCTACGTGCAAGTCAAGAGCAGAGATGCCGTATCGGATCGGACCTTCTGTCCGATGCACCGTCGCCACGGCGTCTTCAGCGGACCTTCGGCTTGGGGGCGCTGAGCTCCGACGCCTCCTCGCCCTCGAGCTTGGCCTGCATCTTCTTCACCAGCTCGTCGTAGGAGGACGTCCGGATGATCTTGCTGAACTGGGTGCGGTAGTTATTGACGAGGCTTACGCCCTCGATAATGATGTCGTACACCTCCCAGTTGGAGTCGTTGTTTTGGAGACGGTACGTGATCGGAACCTCCTGGCTCTTCTTGGTCACGATCTTGCTCCGGACCTCGGAGTACGTTCCGTCAACAGTCTCCTCAAAATACAGGATCTTCTCTCCCGTGTAGCCTTCCACCCTGTCGACGTAGGCCCGCTCCAAAAGGTCGGTGAAGAGCCGGACGAACTCCTTCCGCTCCTGTGGGGTTCGCTCATTCCAATTTCGGCCCAGGGAGCGCTTTGACATCTCAGTGAACCCGAATCGCTGCACCACCACCTGCCGCAACTTCGCCCGACGCGCCTGGGTCTTTGCCTCCCCTTTGAGCGCCGGATCAGTCAGGATCTTCAAGACTTGGTCAACGGTTGCCTTGACCTGATCTGTCGCCGCACCGGCAACACTCCTTCCCGGCGTCCACAACACCAGCAAGGCCGCCGCCATCAGCGCCAGCGCTCTCCATCTGCGTCCCATGTGGACGTCCTTATCGGTCACTTCATCTCCTCCTTTACGTCTCTACCCGTGGCATGTTCG
>JBGPUH010000070.1:0-9598 GCA_041491025.1 Methylomirabilis sp. (SeqCode) | reverse complement strand
CTGGCACTGGGGCAGCTCGCGCCGGAAGAGTACACCTGTGCGACGCCTGACGGTCGTGGTAAAACCAGGGAGGAGGCGCTTGCACGTCTCGCGAGGGTAGCCTGCGAGGACAGCAAGGGTCTTCCCCCCGAGGAGATTATCGCCATGGCCACCTACATCCGCGAAAAACAGGTCCAACAGATAACAGATGGGATGCTGCAGGTCCTCTCACGAATCGACCACGGCTTCCACCTCCCCGTGGTGCCGGTCGGGATAGGCGCCTTCATTGGGGCCGCCTGCGCTCGGCGGTTGAACCTCGCGACGCAGGATCCTCCGGCTCTCACCGATGACGGGTCTGCACCCTTCAGCCCATGCGTGGCGGCCGCCTACCTTTTAGGAAAGGCGCTTGGGTGAGGGACGAGACCCAGCCATCAGCACTCAGCTATCAGCGGGTATGTAGAGGCGTTGCTTGCTGCGCCCGAGTTGGGCAGGGCAAGCCCTGCCCCTACGTTGTGACTTAGCGCTGAAAGCTGATGGCTGAACGCTAATAGCTGATCCATGAAGATCAACGTCGTGATGAAGGTAGGCGGGAGCCTCGGCCGCTGGCACGGCTTGGGCGGTCTCCTCGATTCGGTCGCACGCTGGCGAGGCGGCGATCGGGTATTGCTCGTTCCGGGGGGTGGGGCGTTCGCGGACCTCGTGAGGGCAGAGCATCGTCGGTTACGGCTCACGGAGAGCACCGCTCACCGGATGGCCATACTGGCGATGGATCAATATGGCCTTCTGCTCTGTGGCCTGGCTTCTCAGGCCCTGCCCGCGTCCACGCTGGATGAAATCGCGGCAGCTCTTCGGTCCAATCGGCTCCCGATCCTCCTCCCTTCCCGACTTCTCTTTCGTCACGATCCGTTTGACCCCTCCTGGGATGTCACCTCGGATTCGATCGCTGCCTACATCGCCGGCCTTGTGAGGGCGGATGCCCTGCTGCTGCTAAAGGATGTGGACGGAATTTTTGCTCGAGATCCGAAGATCGATCCGGCCGCGCCGCTCCTTCCGCGGGTGGCACGCTCGAGGCTCGGACGCTATCGGTGTGTTGATCGCGAGTTCGCCAGGTGGGTGAAGGGAATCGGTTCTTGCTGGATCGTCAATGGAAGGCGGCCGGCTCGCGTGAGGGAGTGGTTGGAGAGGAAGAAGACGTTGGGAACCTGCGTGGCGCCGCGGTAAGGCTCGCTTTAAGGAGTGTCACCTTTTCCAGGGAGAGCGGGCCCTCGCGCTGGCCGTCGATGCATGCCGCGGTCCGGACCCCTATGATATCGGCGCCGTGCGCGTTGGCTCTGGCGAGATCGTCCTGCTGCAGGGAGCCTGCCAGGGCACAGAAGAGTCCACGATCGTGGCACCGCTGAATGAAGAGGGCGATCGCTGCGTCCGGGAGGCACTGAAACAGGCCCCGGCCGTTCTTGACGGCGGTGTCGATGAGGCATCCTTCGGCAAAGGGTGCGGCGGCTTCAGGGAGGAGAAGCGGATCGAGCGAGCCGACGAGCGCAGCATCGGCGTACGCGCACGCGACGAGTCCCACCGCGCCGCCCGCAGCCCGCAGAGCCCGGCTCAATGCCTCAAGGAGGCTTGCCGCCTCTTCGGGGGTGCGAGCTCCCATCAGGCCCACCTTGACGAATCTCACGCCGCACATCGCCGCACCCAACCCTGCCAGGGCCACCGTCCCCGGAAGGTTCGGCACATCGCCGATCGAGGCGCTGACGGGAATGGCGGCCGGAACAGATCTGGCGATGGCTTTGATGACATCGGGTTGCTGGGCACCCAGCGAACCTTCGGCTGGGTTCTTGACATCAATGATATCGGCCCCGCCCGCCACGGCGATAGCCGCCTCCACTTCGTTCCGGACGCTGATCATGAGCTTCATCGCGATCCTCCGAGGTCGTTTCCAACAAGGCAACCAGAGGAAGTCAGGTGAACGGGTCACTGTTTACGGTGAACCGTGGACCGTGAACAGTTAACGGTTTTATGCGTGTGTTGTATCGGAAACCATCGGACCCTGTCAAGGAGGAATGCGACAGCTCATTAGTAACGCATCAAATGCGAAATCTAGAGTGCAGATTAGTGATGGTTGTAATCTACACCGGTACCCGCGGCGCCGACCTTACAAAAAGCCGAACATTCGAGTGCCTTGACGTCTTCACGGACGTGTGGTAGAAGGGACGCACGATGAACACGAGCTGACAACGGCGCAGTCAGATCGGGGAGGAAGACGGTGTCAAAGACACCGCACACGCTGGCACTGGAGACCCAGAGGGATGGGGCACAGTGCCATTTTGTTTTGATGGCCCGCGCCAAAGGTGACTTGGCGTCCAAGAACGAGGTATGTTTCAACATCGAAGTTGAGGCGTCAGGTTTCCGCCAGCGTAAGCGCAGCAGGGGAGACAAACGCCTCTTTGCCATTTTGGCAACCTTTCTGCTGCTTTGGGGGTGTGGGGCGCGAGCTCGCGCTCTCCAGGAACTCGATGAAAAATACGCTCAGCTCTTTAGCATTGGCCGCCATCGGCGTGATCAGTACCGCGAGGGCAAGCTGTCCGCCGTCGAGGTCGCCGAGCAAGAAAAAGAGATAACGACGCAGCTCTTCCCTCCAAGATCTGGCCAAAGACCGGTCTCCGAAGATTTCTGGGCATATCGACTAAAGCTTGCAAAACAAGTTGATAATGGCGAAATCGACTACGCCTCGGCAAAAGACCTCATGAGGCAGCGGGTCATTGAGCTGATGACCGATGCTCAGCCTTCTATCCCGTACGCCCAAATCCGTCTGTATCGGCTGGCATTGGAAGTCGGGTCTGCACTCGAACAGCCGCGAGCGATCAGCGACTACCGTATTTTCATTCTCAACCAACCCGGGGTGAATGCGGCTTCAGCAGGAGGTGGAACCTTCTACATTACCCGTGGGGCCCTTGACCTTCCTGACCGGCAGCTCCTGGCCCTCCTCGCCCACGAGGCGGCACATGATGCCTTGAATCATGTGGCGAAGCTCCAACTCCTGAATACCATCTCGGTCCTTGCGGTTGCGGTCATCAATCTGAAATCTCCCGTCGCGGCACAGATCGCAGATCAAGTCCGTGTCCCAATATTCAGAGCCTTCAGTCGATCAGAGGAAGCTGAGGCAGATGTGGAAGGCGTGCGTTTGCTGAACCGACTGGGGTATTCCACGGAAGAAATGGTGGCGCTCTTTCAAGGGCTGCTCACCCGTTATGGCAATACTGGAGGGTTTTTTGCGACCCACCCCCTCACCACTGATAGAATTTTGACAGTCCGCCAACTGCCCGAGGATCTAGCGTGGGCCGGGCTTCGATCGACCGTAAGATCGAAGGCTGCCCGCGACTGGCTTGGCATGGAGACCCGCGATCTTACGGTCGAGGAGGCGGAATTGCGGCAGCTACCTTCAAATCGGGGAGCTATAATTGAAGTGGTAGTTCCAGATAGTCCAGCAGCAAAAGCGAGCATTATCCCCGGAGATATTGTCTTAGAGTTGAACGGGATGCCTGTCGAAGGTAGCCAACACCTGCGAGACCTAGTGCGACAGCAGCCATCAGGTAGCGAGGTGAGCCTGAAAATTTATAGAGCATTGGTCGGAACAGAGGTTCGCCTTTCGATTACGACGGGGCTGACTCAGGAGTCAGAGTAGCATTTTCCTTCAGAGTTGTGGAATCACCCAACGAGGAAGAGGAAATTCGGGCACCCTCTGTCCCGCAGACAAGGAAGGCACCCACGGACGTAGCGGCCTTGAGAGATTGGTGCGCTTGAAGCGCCAACAGCGCGTCTCGGGAAAATTGCAACGATCATGGGGCGAAACGTCATTTTGACTGGGATCCTTCTAGTATTGATCGTGGGCATCTTCGTGTTTGTGTGGCCTACGATGTACCGCTACGATCACATCCGAGGGAGAGGATTTGTTTTTCCGGTCAGAGTTCACAGGATTACTGGCGCCACCGAAGTGCTTTACTTGGGTGGCTGGAAGAAGGTGAGTAACGGTCAAATAAGTGACACAGAGGATCGATCGCCACCAGAGGTATCTAACAAAGTTCCCGCTGATGAACTGTCGAGGCTCAATGGTCAGGCCTCGATCAAAAGGGGCCTCTCTAGGGGCGACTACATTGAAGCGGACATTTACAATGGGTCATCATGGGTTATCAAGACAGTTACGATAAGGCTGGCCTTTGAAAACGAAAGCAAGCACGAAAGCTTCTCACGCGACTACAGCTTGTCTCCCGCGTCTACTTTCAACGGGGAAGTCAAACCCTTGCACGCAGCGCGTTTCTCCGAACGCTTGGGATTCACTCTTGAGCCGGGCCAAACCTGGCGTTGGAACTTGGTCGCCGCGACGGGACATCCTGCGATTGGATCTACGTCGAAGAGGGATTTGATCAGTCCATTTAACAAGCAAATCAAGGTGGCACGTCACAGCTATGCTGTTCGCGCCACTCATTCGCAACGTTAGCCCGATAATGGCGATGCATGTCTTGGAAATCACGGTTCCCGGACAATGGCTTGATGCCGAGGATCGCTCGTGGGCCTGGGGCATTGAGAACCTACTCCGGCTGCTTGAAGACACATTTGTGGACGCATGCGTCGCGCTGAATCTCTTTGAGGAGGAGAGCGCTCGTATGACTGCGCGGTTCGAGCCTGCTGAAGTGAAGACCGCGCAAGATCGCTTGCAGGCCGACGTGCAGGAGGAGCTTCACCGTCTTGAAGGCGAACTCGGGAGTGATGTCTTCTGGGCTAACTATCTGGCAGTTCACGACGAAGCCGCTCTTGCGGTCCATCGGCGACGCTGGGAACGTGGAGAGTGGCCTGAAGAGTTCGAACGACGTAAAGCATTCCTCCATGCACATTCCTTTGTGTTCCTTCTCGACCGCTTTCGCAGGGCGCTGGAAGCTCTGGCGCAAACGCCTGACGTCCCAGAACTGGTGATCGCAGAGACCGCGGCTTTCAGAGCGGCGTTTCGCCAGCTAAAGGGCCTGCGTGACTCCGCCATTCACCTCGAAGATCGCGGACGAGGACTTCGAAGAGGTGGACAGCCGCTTGAGTTGAGGCCAATAGAGAATCGCTTTATCAAAGCATCGGGTGGGGTGCTCGCCCTCGGCAACCTTGACGGCAGTAAGCTGGGCTATACGACAGAGGATGGTAAGTACGCTGAGGTCGACGTATCTGTGGAGAGCCTGTTGCTTGTGCGCGACTCATTGCAGAAGGTCATCACGGCATTTCGCTGGCATGGAGTGCCGAGACGAATCCCCTACACGGGCTAACGGCGGCATTCAGCCGACGGGCTGAGCCCGCGGCTGATGCCGAGGGTTAGAAGTCAGCGAAACAATGGCGTGCGGAAATATACCCTCCTCCCTCCCAGCCAAGACACTAGAAGGCGATCCGGGTACCCAGAAGGGACGGCCGGAGGGTCGGTAATCCTCACGGGGGTGGGGCCATGGTGTAGATTTCACCCCCCTAACCTACACTCGCCCCAAGTGGTATGGAGGCCCAAGCAGAGTACGAGAAGCTGGAGCAAGGGGCCCTCCGGCCACGGCGCGAAGATGAACCGGTTCGCCTTGCCCTATGTTTGGCCCTTGGCGCGCTTACTGGGCTAAGGAGCCACGATCTCTTACGGGCTATAGCCCTCCTCTCCTCTCCCCCTTTCTCTTTTCTTCGCTATCCTCCGAGCGTGCGTCATTCAGTTGCGCGGGGGTTGCACCTCCGTGCATCGTTGTGCTACATTCTGCCAACCCAAGTCCCGCAAACCCTTGCCACTTCGGCCTGTCAATTCTAGATTTGCCTTGACAGGCGGCGTCCGCCTCTAGTAGGCTGCGCCCCCGTGAGCGAGAGGGGCATTGCCCTTCTGGGATGTGAGGTTCTGTTGGGACCTCGCCCTGTCGAGAGGGCGAGGTCTTGGTTCATCTATTGGGGCGATCGAGTTCACCAAGTGCTCTGGTTCATAAGTATGGCGATGTATTCTTCGGGAGAACCGAATAGTGCTTCCCTCCCTTCGAGACGGCCCTCCGGGCCTCCTCAGGGCGAACGCCAGACGGCGCGAAAACACCGCGCCTCCTCAGGCCGAACGGATTCGTGAGCGTATTTACGAAATGTTGCACTAAGCTTTTGCCGAGGCTTTTCGGAGAGGACCGATAGATGAAGCTCGCAGTGCCGAAGGAGACCGAGCCCGGAGAAGAGCGGGTCGCCATCGTCCCCGAGACGGTCAAGCGATTGATCACGAAGGGGATCGAGGTGTCCGTGGAGTCGGGTGCCGGCGAAGGCGCCCGTTTTCCCGATGAGGAGTACAAGGAGGCCGGTGCCACAATAGAACATTCCGTGGAGTCGCTCCTCGCCGGGTCAGATGTCGTAGTGAAGATTCATCGCCCTACTCCGGCGGAGATCGCGAAGATCCGGGAGGGGGCCGCGCTCGTCAGCCCGCTCTATCCTCTCCTCTATCCCGACCTGGTGACGATGATTGCAGCCCGCAAGATCACGGCGATTGCCGTGGACAGCATCCCCCGCACCACCCTTGCGCAGATGATGGATGTTCTAAGCTCCCAGTCCACCATTGCGGGGTACTATGCAGTCATCATGGCTGCCCAGGCGCTCCCGAAGTTCTTCCCGATGCTCATGACTGCGGCAGGCACGATCGCGCCGGCGAAGGTGCTCGTCCTGGGAGCGGGCGTCGCCGGGCTGCAGGCCGTGGCGACCGCCAAGCGGCTCGGCGCGGCGGTGGAAGTCTTCGACGTGCGAAAGGTCGTCAAAGGGCAGGTTGAAAGTCTCGGGGCGAAATTCATCGAGGTGGACATGGCCGAGGACGCTCAGACGGAGAGCGGCTACGCGAAGGAGGTCTCTGAAGAGTACAAGCGGCGACAGGCAGACCTCATCCACCGTCACATCGCCAAGTCCGATGTCTGCATTACGACGGCGCTCATCCCCGGACAGCGGGCGCCCATTTTGATCACAGAGGAAATGGTCAAGGCTATGAGGCCGGGATCGGTGATCGTGGACCTCGCGGCGGAACAGAGCGGCAATTGCGCTCTGACCGAGCCCGGCACTGAAGTGGTAAGGCACGGGGTAGCCATCCTCGGTTTCCTGAACCTCCCCAGCCGCATGGCGGTCCATGCGAGCCAGATGTACTCGCGAAATATGGAGAAGCTCCTTTTGCACCTCTTAGGCGAGAGCGGGCTGAAGATCGATTTTCAGGATGAGATCACCCGGGGATGCGTGATCACCCACGGAGGGGAGGTCGTGCACGCAAAGGTCAAAGAGCTGTTGTCCCGGAAGGGAGGGGCCTGATGCCGGATGAGATCCTGTTCGGCCTGTACGTCTTCGTGCTTGCGGCATTCGTTGGGTATCAGGTCATCACGCAGGTGCCGCCACTGCTGCATACGCCCCTCATGTCGGGCACGAACGCTATCTCCGGGATTTCCCTGGTAGGGTCGCTGGTGGCGGCGGGGGCTCACTACAACGCGGTCAGCACGGTGCTGGGGTTCATCGCCGTCACGGCCGCGACGATTAACGTGGTCGGTGGCTTCATGATCACCGATCGGATGTTGAAGATGTTCAAGAAAAAGGAAGACAAGGCGCGGCGATGAGGACAATCCTCATCCAGATTTCCTATTTCGCGGCATCCGTCCTGTTCATCCTCGGATTGAAGGGGATGAGTTCCCCGGAGACCGCGCGACGGGGAATGCAGCAGGCGGCCATCGGGATGTTCCTTGCGATCGTGGGGACGCTCTTCCACCACGATATCATCAGTTACGAGTGGATCATCGTGGGGATGGTCATCGGGGGCGCCATCGGGGCGGCGATGGCGATCTTCATGCCGATGACGGCCATGCCCGAGAGAATCGCGTTGTCCCATTCGTTCGGGGGATTAGCGGCCGCTCTCGTGGGGGTCTCTGAGTACTACCGGCACGGCGGGGAGCTGAGCGCCGTCAAGATGGTGCCGATCGGGTTTGAAGTCATGCTCGGGGCCCTGACCTTCACGGGCAGCCTGATGGCCTTCGGAAAGCTACAGGGAATGATCACCGGGGTACCGGTTACCTATAAATTTCAAAACGCATCGAACATCTCGCTCTTGGCAATCACCCTGGGAATCATCGGCTATCTGACCTTCGTGCCATCGCATTTTGTGGCTTTCTATATCATGTTGGGACTCGGATTCTTGTTGGGGGTGCTTTTGGTGCTCCCGATCGGCGGGGCGGATATGCCCGTCGTCATCTCGCTACTCAATTCCTACGCCGGCCTCGCGGCATCGGCAACGGGGTTTGTGCTATCGAACAACATCTTGATTATCAGTGGGGCGCTTGACGGAGCGTCCGGCTTCTTCCTTTCCATCATGATGAGTAAGGCCATGAATCGCTCCTTCACGAATGTCCTCTTCGGCGCTTTCGGAGCGGTAGCCGAGACGGCCCCCGTAGGTGCGGAGTCGGCCGCCGGGGGTATCAATGAAGGGACCATCGACGATGCGGCCACCGTGCTGTGGAACGCGCAGAGTGTCATCATCGCCCCCGGTTATGGGATGGCGGTGTCTCAGGCCCAACATGCCTTGCGCGAGCTGGCAGACCTGCTGGACACGAGCAACATTACGGTGAAATATGCCATCCACCCCGTGGCTGGCCGTATGCCAGGGCACATGAACGTGCTCCTGGCCGAGGCCAATGTTCCGTATGACCAAATCTATGACCTCGAAAACATCAACGACGCATTCTCGAGGACGGATGCGGTGCTTGTTGTCGGCGCGAATGATGTCGTCAACCCGGCCGCCAAGCGTAATCCCGCCAGCCCGATCTACGGTATGCCCGTGCTCAATGTGGAAGAGGCGCGCGCGGTGATCGTGCTCAAGCGCAGCATGAATCCGGGATTTGCTGGGATCGACAACGACCTCTTCGTGCAGCCCAACACCATGATGGTCTTCGGCGACGCCAAGCAAACGCTTACGAAGCTCGTCGCGGCGCTGAAGAAGTAGGAAAGCGCTTGCCGACCTTCGCTATTCCGAGCCAGTGCCGTCCCGCAAAAACCGCTTGACAGGATAACCGCTTCGGGCTGATCCTTCATCACGCTCAGCCGTCACCATGAACTGAAAGCTGACGGCTGATAGCTGAACGCTTCCAAGTTCACGACACCGGCGACGAGGACATACGGGTGGACATTCTGATTGTGGGAGTCAGCGCGCGCGGCTTGGCCGAGTCGGCGGTTCGGAGCGGACTGGGACATCGGATCATTGCGGTCGATTACTTTGGAGATTTCGACCTGCAACTGCTCTGTGAGAACCGGTCGATCAAGAGAGACCTTGGGCTGCCGTACGACGTCCGGCATCTCATCACGGCAAGTCGAGACCTGACATTCGACATGCTCGCGTATGTCGCGAGTCTCGAAAACCATCCGTCGGCGGTTGAGATCTTGCGCCGGGGGAAGCCGGTATTAGGGAACAGCGCGGCAGTTCTGTCATCGGTGAGGGACCCAATTCGCCTCTTCGGTTTCCTGGAGCAGGCCGGAATCCCAGCGCCGAAGATCGCCCTCTCCCCGAAGACATTCGACCCCGATCCCCGCACCCAGTGGCTCCGCAAGCCCGTGCGCAGCGGGGGCGGCCATG